>DASPJC010000072.1:0-4532 GCA_035628815.1 Ohtaekwangia sp.
TTATGCGGGTTTTATAGACAAATTTCCCATGGGCGCGGCAATGAACAAAGGCCTGACTTTCAAGATGGGACAAATGCATGCACAGCAATACATCCCTAAATTATTGGGACACATTCTGGAGGGTGATATCGACCCTTCCTATCTCATTACCCATGTTTTGCCGTTGGAACAGGGCCAGGAAGGCTATCAGATGTTTAAAAAGAAGGAAAATGACTGCCTGCGTGTAGTCTTCAGACCCGACCTGAACTGATTGCTGACTGGTCTCCTCATTACCCAGTATGTGGTCATTCTTCACAAGTAGCGGCCTTTTCTGACGGAATAAGGCAAGGCATAATTTTTTTTAAAACCTGACAGACAATCGTCATTGGAGTTTAAAGATCACCTAAAAAGAATTGTATGGCACAAAGAGATCAAAATCCGAATAAAGAAACATCAAACCGGGGCTTCGCGTCGATGGACCCTGAACAACAGCGCAGGATTGCCCGTAAAGGGGGCGAAGCTGTGAGTGAAAACAGGGCGCACATGGCTGCCATAGGCCGGAAAGGAGGCGAAGCTGTCAGTGGAAATCGTGAACACATGGCTGCTATTGGCCGCAAAGGTGGACAGGTTGTAAGCGTGAACCGCGAACATATGGCCGAGATCGGTCGTAAAGGCGGGGAAAGCAGTGGCAATAGCCGTAGCAACCGCAGCAATCAGGCAAATCAGGGCAACAACGGATCTGCCGCCGAAAGTGAGCGTTAGACCTCCGAATGAATAAACAGGAAGGCCGTCCTAAAGGATGGCCTTTTTTGCAACGCGTGCTGTGAAAAGAGTAAAGGAATTCTTAAAGCTGATAAAGCCTACGTTCCAGTCGTGGAATGCGCGGGAACCGTTCAATAACAGTATTATCCTTGCGTATTACACCATTTTCTCGCTGCCTGGGTTGCTGGTGATTATCATCAACCTGGCGGGATATTTCTTTGGTTACGAAGCGGTTACAAACCGGATCGCGTCACAGCTCCAGGGGCTGGTTGGGGGAGATACCGCGAAGGATGTTCAGGCCATGGTCGCCCAGGCCAGCGCGAGTAAAGATTCGGTGATCGCATCAGTACTCGGTGTCGCGACCATGCTGTTTGGCGCAACGGGTGTATTCTATCACCTGCAACAAATACTCAACAAAGTGTGGGAGGTAAAACCGAAGCCACGTGAAAAAGTGATCCTGAAGCTGATCCGCGACAGGATATTTTCATTCGGTCTTATCCTGGTCATCGGATTCCTGTTGCTTGTATCGCTGGTATTGTCAGCAGGCCTGAGCGCGGTCAGCGACTGGGTGGCAACCTACTGGTCGGAATCACTCATGATCCTCTTTAAAATTGCCGATATCCTCCTTTCGCTCAGCGTTGTCACCCTTCTTTTTGCGGCCATCTATAAGTTCCTGCCCGATGCAAAGATCCGCTGGCACGATGTGTGGATCGGCGCGCTGGTAACAGCAGGTTTGTTTGTAATCGCCAAATTTTTATTAGGCGTGTATTTCGCCAACAGCGATCCTGCGTCTACCTACGGCGCGGCGGGTACGGTGATACTCATCATGTTGTGGGTTTCCTACTCCGGCCTGATCCTGCTTTTCGGCGCGGAGTTCACACGCACCTATGCACTGATTCACAACAAGCGGGATATCCGGCCAACGTCTGGCGCTGTTTCAACACAAGGGGAAGGCGACAACGGCGCGATCGTTAACAAGAAATCAACACGTTGAGGTGACGCTACGGATCGTTACTCAGGCAATCAGCGAACGTTCTTCTTCAACTTTTTTGCGGCGAACTTTGTACCGGACAGTGCCTCTTCCAATCGTCAGGATGACCAGTCCTGTGACAGAACAGAGTACCATCATGGTAACCATAGGCACAGCGGTACCGTTGTGAAAGAGGCTGACAGATGCCGTGACAAGCCCGCCGATCGCCATCCTGAAACTTCCCAGCAGCGCGGCCGCACTGCCGGTGTGGCGCGTAAACGGAGCCAGTGAAAGTGCCGTCGCGTTGGGCCCGGTCAATCCCTGGCCGGAGAAAAATACAAACATCATGGCAATCAGACCGGTCATGCTGAACCAGTGGTATGTCGTGCCGGTCACCAGTACAATTCCGATAACAGTCTGATATACCAGTGTTCCGCGAAAAACCTGCTCACTTTTGAATCTTTTAAGCAGGAAGTGATTGAGTTGCGTCGATCCGATGATGGCAAAGGCAATCGTAGCGAAGATCCACCCGTAGATCTTTTCATCGACGTGATAAAGGTTGATGAATACATCAGATGATGCCGCGAGAAATGCAAAAGGCGCCGCCGTGGCAATTCCACCTGCCGCCGTGTAAATGAGGAACTGCGGTTCGCGGATAACACCATAAAAATTCTTCAATACTGCTTTTGGCCGCAGGGATATCGACGCATCGGCCGGTCTTCCTTCCGGCAAGACAAGGTAAACGGTGCCCAGCAAAATCAATCCGACGCCGGCCAGAATAACAAATACCGCATGCCAGCCGAAAGCAACCGTCACGTAACCGCCGACCGTAGGGGCAATCAGGGGTGAGACCGCGATCACCAGTGTCAGTGATGAATAAGCCTGGGCTGTTTTGTTCACCGGAAAGAGGTCGCGCACCAGGGTTTGCGCCGCCACCATGCCCGCACAGCCCCCGATGGCCTGTAAAAAGCGCATGGCAATAAGTGATTCGATAGCACCGGTAAAGGCGCATCCAATAGACGCCGCGATATAGATGACCACGCCGATGTAAAGCGGTTTCTTACGGCCGTACCGGTCAAGAAGCGGTCCGTAAATAAGCTGGCCGACGGCGATCCCGGCAAGATAAGCCGTAAGCGATAACTGGACGCCCGACATGGATGTGTTGAGGTCATCAGCAATGGCCGGAAAACCGGGAAGGTACATATCAATTGCAAAGGGGCTTATCGTGGAAAGTGCGCCAAGTACGAGTACGATAATGAAATGCTGTTTTCCGGTCATAATTCAAATAAGGCAAAGGAACATAATAGTAATGCCACGGTTGATACGTATTTTCCCGTAACAAAGTGCCGCGCGATGCAGCTAAAAGCAGAATAAATTTTATCCGCCATGGAAGCGTTCGCGGTGTAATGAAGGCCATGGGACTGATGCAAGAACTTTTGGAACGGATGACAATGACCGCCAGACACAGGCTCATATTGGTATTCGTATGGTTAGCTTTTGGCGTTCACGCGGTCTATGGCACCCATATTCGCTCTGCCGATATCAGCGTGGAAGCGGTGTGCGGGAGCGAGACGTTTAAGATCACGATTACAGCGTATGTCAATACCACATCATCCTCGCAGTTCGGTGAATACGATGGCTGGCTTTACTTTGGTGACGGCAGTAGCCACGACATCGTCGAAACCGCAGCTACACCCCGGCCTGACCTCGGTGTGAATATCGGCGTGGTCGTCTACACCATCCATCATACGTACGCAGCGAAGGGCACGTACCAGATTGTATACCGGGAAGGGGATCGCAACAACGGGATACTGAACATGACAAACTCTGGCGATACCGATTACATTAGCTACGTAATCATCAACACGGACCATGACTTTGGCTGCAACCGGTATCCTGTTCTCGATATCCCCCCGGTTGACCGCGCGTGCTATAAGAATATTTTCACCCATGTACCCGGTGTGACCGATGCGGATGGCGACAGCATTTCCTACGAACTGACCACACCGTTGCAAAGCGTCAATACGCCTGTCAATGGCTACGTCGCGCCGCAGCATTCAAAATTCTATACAAACTTCAACGCCGGCAACGAGGCAGGTACAGGCCCGCCGTTATTTTATGTCGATGCCGAATCGGGCCTGATCACCTGGGATGCACCGGGCATGGTGGGCGAGTATAACATTGCTTTTAAAATCATTGAAAGGCGTCACGACCCCGTGAGCAATACGTACGTCATGCTGAGTACCACTGTGCGTGATATGCAGATCGTCGTCGAGGACTGTCCGAATATGCGGCCCGACCTGGTTACCCCGGCGAACATTTGTGTCGAAGCCGGAACTGTTTTATCATTCACGATTACCGGCACGGACCCGGATAATGATCTGGTTAAGATTGAAGCAGTCTCTGATATTTTTTCCTTTCCCGGTGACGAATCGCCGGCTACCTACACACCGTTTCCACCTCGTTTCATTGCCTCCGACACCGTGGCCAAGCTTTACTTTAAGTGGCGTACGGACTGCATGCACGCGCGACAGCAGCCGTACCAGGTAACGTTCAAGATCACGGATCATCCGCCTGGCGGCGTTCCGTTGGTGACCTTCAAAACATGGAGTATCAAAGTGATTGCGCCGGCGCCCCGATGGAAAAGTCAGTCCCTTGACCTAGTGAACCGGCATGCGAAACTGGAATGGCAGCCCTACGCCTGCGCCAACGCTTCGGCCATCCAGGTATGGCGACGGGTCGGAAATTATCCGTATCAGGGGAGCATTTGTGAGACGGGATTGCCGCGGGCCCTGGGCTACCACCTCATCGGCCAGGTCGA
>DASPJC010000073.1:0-2880 GCA_035628815.1 Ohtaekwangia sp.
AAAGGATATGCCACACCGGAGAAGGAGCCATGGCAAACCAGGCGAGGGGGTGTTGTGCATGAAGTTAATGTTCTGAAAAACGGGCATCAGACGGTATTGGCCCTGAGAAAGCCGTTGTTATTGCGCTGAAAGACTCACGCCCAGCACAATCTTTTTCATAACGGCCAGCGTAACGGGTTTGACGAGATAATCTTTTACCTCGCAAATCGTTTCAGCGCGGTTGACGTCGCGCGGGTGATTGGAAGAACTGATGATATACACATCGATTTTTTTCACGAGTTGCTCTTTGATCGCCGCATATTCGCTGAGAAAAGCCCAGCCATCCATTTCCGGCATATAAATGTCGAGCAGGATTACATCCGGAAGATGGGCTACTGTTTTTTTGTGATGCAGCAGGTAATCCACAGCGCCCCGCGCCTTGTCGTAAATGGTAATGATGTTAGCCAACTCTCCAAGCTCTGCCAATCGCTTTATGTAAAACGACGACATCGGATCATCATCAATGATCCAGAGATTACCTATTTTCTTAGACATGGTGTGTAAATAGTTCACAATGTTACGAAATATCAGAACCGGCTTCCGCATCCCCGACCGCCTGAAAGTAAGGCATGTATTGTTTGACAGAAAATAGCAAAATTTGCCAGTGGGCGCTGTTTTCCCAGGATTTTAACGTAGCGACCCATCCGCCCGTGTAATTTATACGACCATTTTTTTGCGCCAGTAATTGCCCAAAAACTGCATCCCCGTTGCCGATTGTTATCTCACCCCGTTCACACTGGCAATAAGTTTTTTATACATATCGCAACTAAAATGTAAACGGTATGAACTATGTTGAATCAAGAGACACGCAGAATAGTCGGCCTGTACAGCTGTACTATGAAGATTTTGGTCACGGCCAGCCCGTTGTACTGATACACGGATGGCCGCTGAGTCATGAGATGTGGGAGTATCAGATCCACGCACTCGTTGCTTCCGGATGCCGTGTGATTGCCTATGATCGAAGAGGTTTCGGCAAATCATCCAAGCCATGGTATGGTTATGACTATGATACCCTCGCGGATGACCTGAAAATAGTGCTGCAAGAACTGGATCTGCACGATGTTACCTTGGTTGGCTTCTCGATGGGCGGAGGGGAAGTGGTGCGTTACTTCAGTCGCCACCATGGCGAAAGGGTCGCGAAGGCGGTTCTCCTGGGATCTGTTACCCCGTTTATGTTGCAAACGGATGATAATCCGGGCGGTGTTGAGCAGGCCGTATTTGACAGTATGATCGACCAGATCAAGGAAGATCGCATCGGTTTTCTCGACGCTTTCGGCAAGGATTTTTTCGGGGTCAGTATGCTGCATAAACCTATAAGCGACCCGTTGCTGGACTACTACAAGATGCTGGGATCCCAGGCGTCGCCGACCGCAACCATCGACTGCGTACAGTCTTTCGCACTCACCGATTTCCGGAAAGAAATGTCAAGCGTAACGGTCCCCACCCTGATCATTCATGGTGAAGCCGACAAGACCGTTCCGATCGATGCCACGGCGAAACGCGCTGCGGAAATGATTCGGGATAACCGCCTGCTGGTTTATGACGGCGCACCACACGGTCTTTTCTACACGCACAGAGCCCGCCTCAACGCAGACCTGGCCGCATTCATCCAGGCGGATGTTACAACCGTAGCGTAACATTGCTCCTTTTAGACTTGAAGCTATAGCGCGTCCGTGGGCTGCGCTGAAGGCGTATCTTTTTTATTAACATGCAGGACGAAGTGCTTGTCAAGGCTGAAAGCATACGTCGAAGTAGTCATTAATTCGGAAGCGGTTCTGGATTGCTGAAGAACAGCCATCAGGTCTTTTGCCACAGCCGAATCTTTGATATTGTTCAGCGCTTTACCGTCAGCCATTTCAAGCAGGAAAGTATAGCCACCTTTTTGTTTCGAGCCCGCCGACTTGAATTCGTGAACGAACAACTGGTAATGCTGGGGCCCCTCAGCGGCCGCCACCATCAGTTTCAGGATGACCGGGCGATACTTGCGCCACAATGCTGTATAGAAGTTAGGTTCGAACGCCATCGTTTTAAGATCATGGGTTAATTCTGAAATAAGGATCAGCGTGCGATTAGTGCCAGCGAATCCGCATGCCGGGGTCAGGCATGTATCACGGCCGAATGTCAGCCCGGTTTTTAGCGGCTTCCGAGGCGGAAGGCTAAAACTGTAAGCCCGTAAATATACTTTTTTTCTGAAAATCGCGGCCCGCCACGCCTAAACATGAGGTCTGCGGGCCGTTGACCTGAATAATCCGGTGTGAGCCGTTCTTGTTTAATTTTTATCTTTGATCTGCGCAGCATCTGCGTACGGTCTCGTTGTTTAATCAAATTTGTGTGTTATGGTGGAAATGTTACGGCAACTGAATATTATTGGTCCCAAACCAAAGTTCAAGAAAGGTGATACTGTCCGGCGTAGGGAAGGCCATGAACTGATGATCGTGGTCTGGGTTGATGTGTCGGCCAAAACAAAAGTGGTCAGCTACCTGTGTAAGTGGTTTGACCGGCATCTGCAGGCGACACGAACAAATTTGTTTTTGGAGAATGAGCTAACCGTTTTCGACTGGTCTATTGACTAACGGTTGGGCTAAAGGCTGACATGTAAAGGTTAGCCCCCCGCTGCGACATCGGATCAATAATTTTTTTGAGCGCGTGGGTACACGCATTCCGCTCTTTCACTGCAAGGCACATAGTATATTGATTAGCCGTCGTACCAGTCTTTTTCTTCCAGCAGGAAAATATCATCCATCCGGACACCAAGTACCGTTGCAATTTTCAAGGCCAGGGCGGCAGAAGGTGCAAAGCGGTACGTTTCTATGGCGTTGATGGTCTGTCGCGAGACCTTTA
>DASPJC010000074.1:0-11133 GCA_035628815.1 Ohtaekwangia sp.
ATGCCGGTACAGCATACGACGATAAGGTGTGTAATCCCCTGCATCTCGATCCCGGGAGCGGTGCGCTTCATGTCCTCCACGGCATCAATGCTGAGCGGTAAGGCGTGCCGGCGAAAGACTGTCATCCGATTTGCCGTACCCGGAAAAGGCTCGAAGTCCGGCGCGTTGGAAAAAAAATCATATCCGCTGGCTTTCCCGTAGTCGCCGAGTACAGAATGCCGGTACGCAATACCGCTGGCGCGGAATATCGTCCGCAGTCGCCGGCTGTCATGATCACCCAGCTGCATCGCCCGCGTCATGAAACCGGCCAGCACGTCCTGTGAAAAGCGGTTGGCGGGATTAGCTGTTCCAATAGCGGTGATGTAACTCATGCCTTAATATATCTTAGAAAACTATAATTTGAATACCAGGGTTGTGCGTCTTCGGTGCTAATTTTATAGGTATGCTTTCACGTTCGTCATGGCTTCACCTCCGAATACCCTTTTCGTATTTTCTTTTGCCGGTCTTTCTGTTTGCGACGGCTGTATCGCCCAATATCACAGGCAGCAATCTCCTCTGGAGCTTTCTGATCATTCACCTCTTACTCTATCCCGCCAGCAACGGATACAACAGTTATTTTGATAAAGATGAGAAAAGCATCGGTGGCCTTAAAAATCCGCCACCGGTAAAAAAAGGATTGTACCATCTTGCTTTACTGTTTGACGTCGTGGCTGTTTTACTGGGAGCATTAAAGATCAACCTTACCTTCGCGGTGATGCTTGTGATCTATGGTCTTGTCTCCAAAGCTTACAGTCATCCTGCGGTCAGGTTAAAAAAGTATGCCATTACGGGCTGGTTTGCTGCCGGGGTTTTCCAGGGCATTTTCACCTTTGTCATGTGTTACGTTGGGATCAATGGTTACGGCCTGGAGAATGTTACCAAAGTGGATGTGCTCATCCCGGGACTTTTAACAACGATCATGTTATGGGCGAATTACCCGATGACACAGGTCTATCAGCACGAGGAAGATGGCAAGCGGGGCGACCGGACCCTGAGCATTCTGCTGGGCATCAGGGGGACGTTTATTTTTGCGGGATTGGTTTTCGCGGTGGCGGGAGCAGGATTTGTAATGTATTTTAATGCCTTTACATCACCGAAATATGCATCGGCGTTTGTCATCGCCATCGTCCCGGTAGTGATCTACTTTCTTATCTGGTTCTTCAAGACATATCGCAATCTGGACAACGCCAGCTTCGGGTATACGATGTGGCTGAATTTTATTTCAGCCACATGTTTGAATATCTTTTTTATCTACCTCTTTCTTGACGCAACACACATCCTGCAGCTTTACCGGTAAGCCTGAGGTTCCCTCAGGAAATTGCCGCGCCTGCTTTTTCAAGCAGTGCTTTTGTCGCACGAATGCCATCATCTTCTGAAAGCTTGTCCCCTTCGTACTCAATACCGATGTACCCCGTGTAGCCGGCAGCCTTCACGATCGGCAGCATTTTAGTATAATCTGTTTCGACACAATTTCCCTGATCGTCAAAATCATTTGCCTTGGCACTTACGCCTTTTGCATACGGCATCATCTCTTCAATACCCTTGTAACGATCGTAGGATTCCTTGCAAACATCCCCCTCGCGCTGGAGACAGAAGTTGCCAAAATCGGGAAGCGTCCCGCAGTTCGCCATTCCCGTGGCCTTGATTACGTTCGACAGCCACTGACCATTCGAGGAATATCCGCCGTGGTTTTCAACGATCACATTGATATCCGTTCCCTTTGCAAATTCTGACAGGCTGCGCAAACCTTCGGTAGCGGCTTTTCCGACTTCCTCTGCAGTACCTTCTCCATGGGCGTTCACACGAATGGAATGACATCCCAGGAACTTGGCCGCTTCAACCCATTTTTTATGGTTTTCCACCGCTGCATCACGTTTGCTTTTGTCGCGTTCACCGAGGTTTCCCTCGCCATCGATCATGATGAGTACGCTGGTTACGCCAAGGTCGTCGCAACGCTTTTTCAGGTCCGTCAGGTACGCCTGGTCCTGTGCTTTATCCTTGAAAAACTGGTTCACATATTCTACCGCCGTGATGCCAAAATCATTTTTGGCTTTCGCCGGAAAATCAAGATTAGACAATTTGCCTGCAAACAGGGTCTTATTCAAAGACCACTCCGCGAGGGATATTTTGAAGAATAAATCGGGCGATTGCGCGGCCGAAACCTGGGCAGCCGAGTCAGTCGCACCGTGCGAACCTCCGGCTGGTTTTCCGGTACAGGCTGACAGGAACGCTGTACCTGCGCCGGCGCTCACGGTAATCAGGCCCAGTGATTTGATAAATGATCTGCGATTTTCTAAGGTCATAGTTGTGGGTGTTGATCGTGCATGAAGATAAAGAAATGCATGAGAAAATTTAACGTCGCGCTGTTGGATGGTGATAATTCGTGATAAGCGTGTTCTTCAAAAGACCGGTCCGTGCGTGTTTCGCATAATCGTTGCAGCAACCGGTTTGAAAGACATGGCTATCCTTACAGCGGCGGATGAGGCGAAACTATTGCCAAACAGACGTTGTACCTGGCGCCCGGTCCAAAGTCGTCCCTGAAACCGGGCCTTCCATTCCCGCGTATAGGTGCTCTCCAGCATTGCGCGGGTAAACCTGTTATCGCTGCAATGGCGGATGATAAGATCGGCAAGAATTTTTCCGGAGTGGATGGCCATGGCCATGCCGTTCCCGCAAAGCGGTGTGATCATCCCTGCGGCGTCGCCCGCCATAAGAATATGATCCTCCACGGGTAACTTTGTATCGAATGAAATTTCATTGATCGTTTCCGGCCCGTGCACAAAGGTGCCGATGTTCGCAAACGCATCGCGCAGCAACGGATTCCTGAAAAGCACTTCTTCCTGAAATCTGGGAATACTTCCTGATGCCCGCAGCATATCGCGTCGCGCAAGGTAGCAGACATTCGTTTTGCCATCCTCGACATTGCAGATGCCACAATATCCGCCCGGGAAATTATGCAATGCCACCAGGTCAGCGGGATGCGTTGTGCGGACGTGGTATTTAATGCCAACGTAGGGTGACCGCGTGCGCGTGAAACGACGGGCCATCTGAACATCAAGTCTGGAACGTTTTCCAAACGCCCCTATAACAATATCAGCCTGCAGTTGCCCGGAATTTGTCTTCACCACAAAACGATCGTCCGAAAAACGGATTTCTGCCACTTCCGTCCGGAGCTGAAAGGTTACACCACGACGCAGCGCTTCCCGGTAAATAAAATCATCAAACGCGTAACGGCTTACCCCGAAGCCGCCCAGGTCCAGTGGAAGCGTTTCACTTTTACCGTGAATTGACGACAACATAAAACGCGCTAGTGTAGCGGGATTCAGGGCTTCCGGGTATAGCCCCATCGTGCGCAAAAAGGGGGTCGCCTCATGGGAAATGTATTCTCCGCATACACGATGGAAAGGGAAGGCTTTTTTTTCAATGACCACGCTATGAATGCCCGCATCCATCAACCTGATTGCGATGATCATACCTGCCAATCCGCCGCCAACGATGATGATCTTTTTCAATTTCTGCCTCCGCTTTCTTTAAATGAGAAAAAGAAATGAATTTAACCGGTTTACGTTACAATTCTATCGTGGAACCAAACTTGCAAGTAACCTTTTGAACAAATTCTCTGTTTAAAATAACAGTTGGCTATGGGAACAGTTATACAAAATCGTCAGGTGACCGAACCTGTGAATGTGCTCCTGGTGGGCAATAATCCGATCGAAATGAGTCGGGTAATGGAAAAGTTACAACAGGTCCGCGGTGTCCGGATCATCACCGAGATCGCTTTCGACCTCAAAAGCATCGTTGAGCGTTTGATGCGTTTTCACCCCAATTTTATTTTAATTGATGATAACCTCGGGAAGGCAGATCTGTTGAACGTCGTGAACTCGCTCTCCGTCAACCGGCGCACAAAAAATATCCCGATCACTGTTCTGAAAAACTCGAATTACGAGGAGTCACCCGGCTCAACAAGCGTTCTGGATTACCTGCTCAAACAAAATCTCTCGCCTGAAGGGCTTTATAACAATTTAAAAAACTCCCTCAAGCTTCGCCGCACCCAGCTTTACCTGTACCAGGCGTACCGGAAGCGCAAGAACCAATTGCTGAAAATTGCCTGACATCAGATAGCGTCCGTAAGGCGAAATTCCTTTTTTAGCCGCTGGCCATTTCGCTCTACGTCTATCCGGATACGCTTTCCGGGTTTGCTGTTAAGCAGGCCCGTGATAATATTGAGACTGAGATGCTTCGTCTCGAGTCCGTTAATCGAAAGGATAATATCACCTGGCAACAGCCCTTCCATAGCGGAAGCTGATTTTTCTCGCACTTCCCGGATTTCGAAAACATTCAATTGAGATCCTTTTGCTTTTACCGTGATCCCGCTAAGATTGTAATGAAAATTTTTTTTGAACGCTGAATTCTTTTTCAGGTAAACCTCTTCCTTGGGGAAGTTGAAAATAACCGTGAACCGGCTCAGGATCTCTCCACCAATGGACCCGTTCCTGAATACACTGCTCATCTTGAGCGTGTCCATATAGCTGTTGGGGTCTGGAAAATTAACGATCACATCCTCGAGGTGATAATCCGCCAGATCGAGGGCTTCCACACGTCCCACCTTGCCAATGATCTCGCCGCCCAGTCCGCGCCCGATGATACTACTGACCACATCTTTTGGCACCGTGATCAGGCTGTCAGATCCGGGATCGAGCATAACACCATGGCTGGCGCCTGAGTCCATCAGGAATTTGGCGTTTAATGTTGTTCCATTTCTCAGCGTGATCGGTAACACCACATAAGGCTTCGTGTCTTCGATCGTCATCGGCAGCGTCCGGAATTTCCGCCGTTTTTTAAATGTCGCCGGTGATTTCAGGATCAGCAGTTTCTTTTCATAATTGACTTCCACAATGAACCGGCTGAACAATTCATAGCCGAGAATACCATGCACATCGGTCCCCAGATAATTTCTGAGTTCAAGGTAATCTTCACCCAGCACGAGCATCGCATGCCCCCGCCCGGTAACACCCGGCAATTCCAGTGAGACGTTTGTGGTGATATAGGCATCGATCAGTTTGACACCCCCCGGTCCTGCGATAGTATATTTTCGGGAATAGGGAAGATTTAAAATGTCGGTGAATGTTTTCTGGGTCAGGATGGCTGTCCGGACGCCCGTATCGATGATGAATTTCAACGGCAGTGCGTCATTAAGCACAACCGGTATGACGATAAGGTTGTTATATACCTCGATCGGAATCTGCACACTCTTCTGCCCTTCAGCCAGCGAAAAACCAAGGTTCTGTGCTGACGTTTTGCATGCTGAAAACAGCAATAAAAAAAAGGCAATCTTCCGGACCATAAATTCAACGCCCTACGGACAAGATAGAATAAATTTCAGAGAGTATAATGCCGTTAAAACGATTGCGGTCCGAATCGTGTTAAAAGTCGCTCCGCGGATTCCTCGACGGTGAAATGAGCGCGATAATCATCCCGCAAAAATCCCATGCTGGCCATGTGTTCCATCTGTGACAGGAGCGGGTTGAAGAATTGCAATGTATTCAGAACGGCTATGGGATGTTGTATCAAGCCAAGTTGACGCCACGTGAGAATTTCGGCGAGTTCGTCCAGCGTGCCCCAGCCGCCGGGAAGCGCGATAAAAGCATGCGAGAGTTCGGCCATTCTGTTCTTTCGCGCATGCATCGTGGTAACGACTTCAAGCCGCGTGATGCCGCGATGGCCTACTTCACGTTGCAGCAGGAAATCAGGAATGACGCCGACGACTTCTCCGCCGTGCTCCATGACGGCATCGGCAAGGATGCCCATCAGGCCAATGTTACCACCACCATAAATAAGGGTATGCTTCTTTTCGGCCATTAATCTGCCGAGGTGTTTTGCTGCGTCCGCAAAGGCGGATTTGATCCCGACTGAAGACCCGCAGAAAACACAAATATTCATCAGGGAAAATGAAAGCTCAGAACTTGTTGTCGTGCTTGTTCTTGCTTACCATTTTGTTGGGAAAGATCCAGGGGGAAACAATGGCGAGGATAAATAATCCGATCACGACAAAAAAAGGCCACCAAGATGCTACATCCATAACTTTATTCTTTGATAGAGGCGTAAAAATAGGTTCTATCTCACTATTTTGTAGCAAAAGGACTAAAAATTTGTTCGGCGTTTACCCATATTGAACTGTAATTCCCTTTAATTCAGGTCTGTTATGAAAAAATTTCTGATCTTCTCCGGCATCGCCGTCGCTGTTATCGTCCTTTTAGCCTGGGCCACGTTTTTTTTCATGATCCGGGAAACGAAATCGTACAGTCCTGAGGAAGAAGTCGTATTCAATGATGGTGACGTCGCTGTCAAAGTATCGTATAACAGGCCCTATAAAAAAGGCAGGGCAATTTTCGGCGACCTGGTGCCTTATGACACGGTTTGGCGCACAGGTGCTAATGAAGCAACAACATTCGAAACCAATACGGAGCTTCAGTTTGAGGGAAAAGTGTTGAAAAAAGGTAAATATACCCTGTGGACGATCCCCCGAAAAGATACCTGGACGGTAATTTTCAACTCAGAGTTTGGTCAGTGGGGCGTCAGTTTTGACGGACAGGCAAACCGCGACCCATCGCGCGACGTATTGTCGGTTGACGTTCATGCCGTAGAGCAGGATCGCGAGTTCGAGCAGTTCACGATCTCGTTTGAAAAAGTTGGCGAAGATGCCGAAATGGTTTTGATCTGGGATAAAACCCTGGTCGCTGTTCCGTTCTCCTACTAAGTTATCGCACGAAAGCTTTCACCGTGGTTTTCCGGTTTTCCGGTGCCGTCGCCGGAATAGCATTTCCAAAAAACTTCAATTTCGACTGGTCTGCACCTTCCGCGGCCAGGAATTCGACAATCCGCCGGGCTTGCGCCAGGGTCCGGTCATTGTGGTATGTGATCTTTGCGACCAGCGTATCGCGCTGATACAACTGGCCCAGCGAATCGATATCGTCATACTTTGCCAGTACGGAATCGATCGTCATTTCCGTGAGATCGGCATCGGACTGGATGGAATCCTCGGCATATCCATTGAGGAGCACATGAATCTCAAATTTCCGTTGTGGATTTGCCTTGATCACCCGCGCCAATCGTTTCAATTCCGCCTCGGCGGCGGGTTCAAGTTCCGTTGAAGCGGGTTTAAAGGCCACGAGGTCCAGCGAAAGTTCTTCACCGGGTGCAGGCTTTTTTAACGTTACATTGATTTTTTCCTTCTGGGAAATTTTGTCGGTGGTCAGATCGAACCGGCGGGCGTAAAAAGTCATATTGCTCTGCTCAGGATCGAAAGATATTTCATACTGCGAACCCTCCATCAGGTAAAGAAAGTACGTTCCGTCTGCAGCCGGCCGGCCTGAGAAGACGCGTTTGTTCGCCTGGAGGTCCATGACGGATATGTATGCCGGAACCGGTGCTCCATTGTCGTCTGAAATTTTCCCCTCCACTTTCATAAGGCCCTTCGGTCGAAGCTCGTCTGGAATAAGAAACTCCGTTATCTCGCTGTTTTTCCGCGCGCCGGGCGATTCCTTTAACAGATACCGGCCCAGCGCAGCAACACTCACGTATTGATCATCTTTTTCGGTATTCACAAAATCCATTGCGACCGGCTGCGACCATTCCCCGTCGGCAAGCTTCGTCACGAAAAGGTCCATACCACCTTTGCCGCCCATCTTATCAGAAGAAAAAATAAGCGTTTGGTTGTCGGCCATGATCCGGGGTGCCTGTGAGTTTCCGGTGTTGATGTTTGCGGGAAGCGCTGTAGGCTCTTCCCACTGCCCGTTCGATTTTTTACGCGCAACAAAAAGTTGGCAGCCGTCGGCTTTCAGTTGGTCCATACGCTCACAGCGCATAAAATAGATGGCGTTCCCATCGGCCGTGACTGATGGCGATCCGTCATTCTGTTTCGAATTGATTGGAAGCAGCATGTTTTCGCCAGCCGTCCAGGTAGTTCCCTTCAACTCGGTGACGAAAATATCATAGCCTCCGATTACCGGTGACTTCGCGCAGGTGTAATACATTTTCCGGCCATCAGCACTCAGGGCATACCCCCTGATAAAGTTCAGTCTGGTTGTGACATGCTTGGGCATTTCCACGGGTGCAGTCCAGTCGCTTTCGCGGGATGTGTAGGACAATGACAGCGCACCGTCCTGACCGGTGTTCGCAATAAATAACAAAGCGTTTCCGTCGAGGCTGATATACGGTGCGTAGAGATCAAGCGAAGGATGATTGATGATACTGGGCAGTCTGCGGGTCTTCGCTTGTCCTGAAGCGGTGATCAACACAGCGCACCACAGAAGCAATGCTAAAAGGGGTTTTTTCATAAGCATGTATTTCATAAAAATAGCAAATCCCGGACAGGGCTCTGAATCAAAATCAGCACCGCGAATTTTTTTCAGATTTTCGGTCGTCAGAAGGGGTTTTTCGGCGCAGCCTCGTAACTTCGCTGCTTGTGAAACCGACACGACAGCCAACATGATCCAGGTTATCCCTTCCATAGCAATCCGCCAGGGAAAAGTAGTAAAGATGCGCAAGGGCGATCCTTCGAGCGAAAAATCGTACGATGAAAACCCGTTGGACCTGGCGCGTCGTTTCGAGGATCACGGCATCGAAGTCGTTCACCTCGTTGATGTTGATGGCGCTGAAAAAGGCAGCCCGGTCAACTGGCACGTGTTGGAAGCCATCGCGGGCCATACCGACCTGAAAGTCGACTTCACCGGTGGCATCTCTACCGATGGCGACATCAGCAAGGCTTATGAATACGGCGCGGATTATATTACCGCTGCCAGCATCGCGGTAACGGACCCGGAGCTGTTCGCATCCTGGATAATTTCTTACGGGCGCGAGAAGATCACGCTCGGGGCCGACGTTGTCGACCGGAATACAAAGCAACTCCTGTTTCGCGGCTGGCAGCGCCGAACAGAGCTTACATTGTTTGAACACCTGGATTACTTCTACTCGCGCGGCCTTAAATATGTAAAGTCTACGGATGTTTCCCGCGACGGCGTATTGGAAGGGCCTGCCTTCGATTTTTATGAAGAACTTATCAAAGGGTTTCCTGAAATCTGTGTGCTGGCCAGCGGCGGCGTGCGCGGTGTTGACGATATCAAGCGCTTAAATGACATCGGCATGTTCGCCGTCATCTTTGGAAAAGCATATTATGAAGGCTTTATCAAACTATCCGAGCTCGAGCAATTCCTTGTAAAGAAGGAAATGTAGCGCCACCCCAGTGACGATCTTCAATATCGCATACACTACCTTTGACTTTTAACTTAATACCTGTACACGTTGAATTCTGATCGCTATTCCCGTCGCGGCGTCTCTGCATCCAAGGAAGATGTTCATCAGGCTATCAGCAAGCTTGACAAAGGTTTATTTCCGAAAGCGTTTTGCAAAATTGTTCCCGACCACCTTGGCAACGACCCAGAGTATTGCACGGTCATGCATGCGGACGGAGCCGGAACAAAATCTTCTCTCGCGTATGTTTACTGGAAGGAGACCGGCGATTTGTCGGTCTGGAAAGGCATCGCGCAGGATGCCATCATCATGAACGTAGACGACCTGCTTTGCGTGGGCGCAACGGAAAACATCCTGCTTTCTTCGACCATTGGCCGGAACAAAAACAGGATACCGGGAGAAGTTATCGCTGCCATTATCGAAGGCACGGAGGAAGTACTGGAAAAAATCCGCAGCCACGGAATCAATATTGTGAGCACCGGGGGCGAAACCGCGGATCTTGGCGACCTTGTAAAAACCATTGTCGTGGATAGTACGGTGGTGTGCCGCATGAAGCGCAGGGAGGTTATTGACAACAGCCGCATTCAGGCCGGAGATGTTATCGTGGGACTGGCGTCTTACGGGCAATCTACCTATGAAGATGAATATAACGGCGGCATGGGCAGCAACGGATTGACCTCGGCCCGTCACGATGTTTTTGATAAGGTTTACGCCGAACGCTATCCCGAATCATTTGATGATGACGTGCCTGAAGATCTCGTGTATACAGGCCGTTATAAAGTGACTGATCATGTACCGGGTGTTTCCGTCGATGTCGGAAAGCTGGTGCTTTCACCGACCCGGACGTACGCCCCGGTGATACAGAAAATACTTCATCGCTACCGCCATGAAATTCACGGGCTGATCCATTGCAGCGGCGGCGCGCAGACCAAGGTGCTGCCTTTTATTGACGCACTTCATGTCGTGAAAGACAATCTGTTCGATATTCCACCCTTATTCAACCTGATCCAGGAACAAAGCCGTACAGACTGGCGTGAAATGTACAAAGTATTCAACATGGGCCACCGGATGGAAATTTATCTTCCGGAAAAAATCGCTGATGCGGTAATCAGCATTTCCCAGGCATTCGGCATCGACGCAAAGGTGATCGGCAGGGTATCTGCCGGTTCAAAAAGTCAGGTGACCGTCATTTCAGATAAAGGAACTTTCACCTACCCGCAATAAAAAAGGACAACATCTGTTGCCCTTCGGTGTTATGCGACCTTTCCCGAGATGGTGTATCCCGGGTCGCGTTGCACCGGATAGATGTCTAACGGCAAATCTTCTGATCCCAGCGCGTAGATTCTTTTGGAGATCACGCGGGGGGGATTCTCGCCGCCAGCTTTTTCGCCTGCTTTATTTTTCTGCTCGTCCATGGAACCAACTCCATTGTCCCCACTTCCTACTTCTCTTGTGTCTGCCATGATCGTCTTTTTCACATCACTATCATCATAAACAATAATATCATGCCATTTACAAAACGAGAGATGCGGTTACCACATCTCTCATTTTTTCGAACCGGCATACACCGCATCAGCTTTCATTTCCCTGGTCCTGTTGGTTCTCGCTCCGCTGACCTCCGTTCTCACCGCCTTTGCGTCCGATCTCTGCCATATGCTGCCTGTCTTCGCTCACCGTTTCGCCGCCCTTACGTCCGATTTCCGACATGTGTTCCCTGTTCTGACTTACCGTTTCGCCGCCCTTTCGGCCGATCTCGGCCATGTGTTCACGGTCGCGGCTCACGATTTCACCGCCTTTTCGTCCGATCTGAGCCATATGCTCACGATTCTGACTCACGCGTTCCCC
>DASPJC010000075.1:0-2465 GCA_035628815.1 Ohtaekwangia sp.
AATCAGCATCTCTTTCCGAAAATTTATGTTTATCCATCTCTTCCTCCATCGGAACGTTACCGGTTACATACGATTCCGGGATACGCCGGGCAGGTGATCACACTCGACGGCGCGAACAGGACGCCGGATCCCCATATGGCCCAGGTCGGTTCGCTGAAAGCAATATCCTATCCGTGGGGCGGGTCAACGACGATCGACTACCAGCTGGCGTCATTCTACGATGAGACCGCGGCACAGAATATCACTGGCGGCGGACTTCGGGTGAGCAAAATCGTCTACTTTGACGGACTCAATGTCTCCGCTAACATTACGAAGAATTTTTATTATGAGGAGATTCCGGGAAAGTCCTCGGGAAGAATTCTGTACCGCCCTTCCTTTGCGATTCCCACGTACGAATACCGTGACCCTTCGAGCGGCGCGGTAGGCTCTTATGCCACGTTGGCGGGTGGAAGCGCGCAGACATTATGGGAAAAGCTCACCGTGAGGACCGAAACGGATTTGTCACCCGCATCAACAACACTGGGAAGCTATGTCGGTTACAAGTTCGTGACGGTTGAAAGGCCCGGTACGGGTAAAGCAGTGTTTGAATTTTCGCTGCCCGGTGCTTTTGGCGAGTCCAGCAGTGGTGCATGGACGTCTACGCTTAACAAATTCGCACGCGGCACGGGCTGTCCGGCGTTGGGCATCGTCACCGCGGGCGGGACATATGCGTACCCCTATGCGCCGGTTCCTAACTTCGATTATGAACGGGGACTGCTAACGAAGAAATCCGAGTTCAATGAATCGGGCACAAAGGTACGGGAGATCATTAACACCTATCAATTGCTTGCAAAGACCGGTTCAACGCCGTTCAATGTATGGGGCGCACAGTATGACAAGTATCCCTATAGCAGCGACCTGGCCAGCAACACCAATTATTTTTTTGGAAAATATTTTTATCTGACCGATGTCACTAAAGTGCTGGGATCGGAGACTACCACAATTTATGACTCCGCCAATGCCGCAAAGAAACTCGTCACTTCCACGGAATACTTCTACGAAGGTACCGGGCATAAATTACTGACAAGAATAAAAACCACTAACAGCGAGGGCACTATCTACACCTCGCAAATGCGGTATCCGCTGGACTATGGCACATTGCCGGCTAACATTGACAAGCCCCTTGAAATGATCAAAAAACTCCAGACGAGTTTCAGAAACGGCACCGTCATCGAGCAAAAAACCACGGCGCAACGAACCGGGCAACCGGAAAAAGTAACTGGCGCTTCACTGATCAAGTTGAATGATTTCGGAACCGACAAAGCGCTGCTGCAATACACCCTGACATTAAATATTGCCAACGGGATTACAGATTTTGTTGTCTCCGATAAACTCTTGCAGGCTGGCACCTATGTACTGAACCACGACGGCCGGTACGAGGTTACCAATACCATCCTGGCTTACGATGATTTTCAAAAGCCGCTATCATCCGTCGGCCGTGGTAAAATTCCGGTCAGCATGCATTGGGGGCATGAGAAAACATTACCGGTGGTCACGGCTAAGAATGCCACCCATAACCAGTTCGCGTATTCTAACTTTGAAACGGATCCCGCTGATCCTACCCAGGCTTCCGGTTATGAATTCGAGGTCGACCAGGTCGTGACAGGCCCGGGCAGAACCGGGCAAAACGCTTCGCATCCGGTTGTAAAACTGAGCCGGACCATAGAGAAAGCAGCAAGCCCGGATTATATCCTTTCGTTCTGGCTTAAAAAACAGAGTGCTGGCGTCGACTTCAAAGTGGAGATCAAGAATACGGCGCTCACAACAACCTATTACACGACAACCTTCACGGCGACGCCTGCGGGGAGTAACTTTGAATACATCGAGCGAATAATACCGGCCTCGTCATTCCCGTCAACCTTCGTGGTGGAGGTCCAGGGACAGTTCCCCGGGGGGACGAACCCGGTGTCATCGCCAGCCTTGCTGCCGCTCATCGACGATGTGGCCTTCTATCCCGGGAACGCCGAGATCACGACCATGTCATACACTATACCTTTTGGTGTAGCGGCCGTAACGGATACCCGGGGCGTATCGGGTTTCACCGAGTACGACAAGCTTGGAAGAGTCACCCGGAGAAGAGACCACGATAACAATATCATCAACCGCCAATCGTATGCGTTCGCAGCGATCCCCGCGGTGTTTAAGCCCATTTTTTCCTGGAGCCCGTCACCGGCCATCGTGAACAGTCCGGTAACCTTCGAAGCAAGATCGCTCGGATGTTTTGAAACTCCGCCAACCTACGCGTGGAGCATTGATGGCAATGCGTTCACAGGACAGACAACGGCCTACACCTTTACCGCCACGGGTGACTACGCGATCACTTTAACGGCGACACATCCGGATTTTCCGGAGCCTGTAAGCGTGGAACGAACCATTAAAATTACGGATCCGCCCATACCACCGCTCGTCGCTACGATTTGTGCAAA
>DASPJC010000076.1:0-6809 GCA_035628815.1 Ohtaekwangia sp.
GTCTTCATGGCGGACGAGGCGCATATCGTATACGTTGGTATCCGGGTCGCCGGTCTCCGGCATGGTCACAGGGTAATCCCAGAACCGGAAGTTATCAACACCATTTTTGCTCTCCGCAATGGCAAAAAAAGACTTGCGGTCCAGGCCTTCCACCCGCGCGATCAGAACAATACAGCCGTTCCATTCCATAGCCCCGGCGTTGAACGCAGCGTTAACACCGATTCTTTCCATGAGATGCGGATTGGTCTCCGGATCCAGATCATAACGCCAGAACACAGGTGCATGGGCAGCGGTCAGTACCGGGTACCTGAAGCGTTGGTATATACCATTATTTTCGTGCACGGGTTCATTCTTTCGGGTGATCAGTTTTTCATGCTGGGCGAACAGGTTTTTTACCCGTGCGATGTGATCGGTTGTTGACGTTGGCATTTTATCGGTGTTTGTAGTTAATCAGACAGTGGACAGTTCCTCCTTCTCGCGCGCTTCATTTTTTGCATGCAGCGCATCCTCCTCCTTCAGCTTGTCATACCAGTTCTTCTTCAGGATCAGTGACGTCACGATCAGGATCATGATAGCGGTGGCCAAAGGCAGCTCTTCGCGAATGATGACGTATACCGGAATAACGGTCAGGCAGGTCTGCCAGATGATCCCGACACCGACATTGAACATATCGCGCTTGAAATTTTTATTGCCTGCAAAATCAGGGTCGTCCTGCACAACCTTGTCGTGGATCGGTTTCCAGAATCCCCAGGGACGAACGGTGCGGTAGAACTTTTTCAGGACAGCTTCTTCTGTCGCCGGTGCAGCGTAGGTTCCCGCGATGCATCCGATGATTGACACCAGGAACGTCAGCGGGAAATAGTACAACGGCAGTGTATCCTTGAAGATCACGGGGAAGATCATCGACGCAATAATTCCTGCGGCCATGCCCCAGAAATATCCATGACCGTTAAAGCGCCACCAATGCCATTTCAAAACATTGGACGCGATGTATCCGCCGTACAGTGCCGAGACGATCCATTGAATCACAGTGTTAATGCTCATCACGTACAATCCAATGAGGGTGCTGAGGACGACAACCGCGAGTGAAATCAGGTAGCTGTAATTGATCAATTGTTTTCTCCCGGCATTGGGATTAATGTATTTAAGGTAAATGTCGTTGATCAGATAAGCCGGCGCCGCATTCACGGTAGACGCAAACGTTGATATGAAAGCTGCCAGTAAACCTGCCAGGAAAAGGCCCATCAGGCCACTCGGCACAAACGCATTGATGGCCGCAGGAAGCACCCGTTCAAAGTCCACGTTATTCCCCGCAAACTCGCCGCGAAGGAAGACAATGGCCAGTACCGCAAATCCTGTAATCATAAAGTATCGTGGCAGCAGCAGAACAAGCGAAACAAACCCGCTCATCTTGGCAGCTTCTGAAGGGCTTTTCGTCGCCAGCACTTTTTGCATATCATAGTTGGGGGCCGGTCCGGCCATGCTGGCAAAAATTCCCTTGAACAGCATCATCATAAAAAAAACAGTGAAGAGCGAAAATCCGTCGTCCGAGATCTTCTGGTTGGCAGAAGATAAAATGGCCGACCAGTCGAGCCCGAGCTCCCAACCGAAGAAAAGATCACGCCACCCACCGGGGACTGCATTCATTAACGTGTCATGATCGACAGCATTCATCGCGATGATGCCGATAACAACGCAGGAAACCGTCATGATTGCAAATTGTAATACATCCGTCCACACGATCGACATCATTCCGCCCAGGATAACGTACAACGTGGCGATGGAGGTCAGGACGATGCCGTAGAAATGAGATACATGCCCGGGAGCAAGATCAAACGGCATATAAGGAGCGACAAGATTCCAGGGAACAAAAGCTTCAATGAATTTGCCGATGCCAATAAAACCATAGCTCAAAAACCCGAGAGCACTCAGGATCGCGAATGCCACGACTATGATGTGTGACATTCCCGCGCCGGTGCCCGCTCCAAAGCGCGTGCGTATCCATTCGGCACCGGTCAGAACGTTGGATCTGCGGAGCCAGGCAGAAAGGTAGATCATTAAAAAGATCTGGTTAAACACCGGCCACAACCAGGGTACCCACACACTTTTCAGACCATACACGAACATTAGCGTAACCATCCACATGGTCCCCGAGATGTCGAACATACCCGAGGCATTGGACAGCCCCAGCATATACCACGGCAAAGTATTGCCACCCAGGAAGTACGTCTTGATATTTTTCGAGGCCCGCTTTTTCATCATAAGACCGATGACCACTGTGCTAAGCAGGTACAGCAGGATGATCGATATATCGAGTGCTGAAAGATTCATGGCAATAGGGTTATCGGGGTTTGTAGATATCGTCCAGGTCAGATTCGAACAAAGAGTAGGAGTCTTCATAAAACCGCAAAAAATCATTCACTGACGGGTGGCCGGGGTACGGCGCATAGTGATGCTTTTTATTGGCATTCCGCCAAACCATAAAATACGCCAGGTTGATGTCGGGATTTTGCTTTAAAGGATTCAATATAACTTCAGTGAACCATTTTGTGTTGGTGATAGCTTCCTGGCCGGTTTCTGTTAGCGCTGCAATTTTATTTTTTTCGTCCGCGAGCCGGGAAATTGCGCGCAGCACCTTTACGAGATCTGCCGTTTGTTCCGCAACCGGTTTCTGGTTCCAGCCTACGCCCACGTCCATGTAATTGTCGAGGCCGATCACGTCGACATAGTCATCACCCGGATATGCATACAAATAGGAAACATCGGCGCTATCAAGGTTCAGCCGGCTCCTGTCCGGCGAGAAGGCATAAATAACATGATGAAGACCCTTTTCATTTTTCAGGTAATCGACGGTAAAACGCCAAAGCCCGATGTACTCCTCTTCGGTACAATTTCCTTTTCCCCACCAGAACCAGTCACCGTTGTGCTCATGAAAGGGGCGAAAAATGATGGGTATTTTAGTGAACCCGGACCTGCAGCGCCTGAGAAACCTGGCCGCGATATCCAGCTGCCGGACATAGGCAGCATGTCCGGTACCGCCGGGTAAAATGTCTTTGACCACTGGCGTTTGGTTCCAGGAATCAGCGCCGGTCACAGGATTGTCCATGTGCCAGGAGATCGTGTTCACACCACCCCGCCGGTACACGTCACGGATATACCTGCGAATATCTTCAAACCTGACGCTGTCTACATTGGTACCCTGCCCCTCATTACCAATATCCCAACCGTGGACAGCAGGGTATGAGCCACACACCGCCTTCACGTCAGAGCGTCCATCCTGTCTGCGCCACCCCACGCCATAAGCATCATCTTCCTGGTGGCCGAACAGCACACCGTTTTGGGATAGTATTCTTAAATTTCCGTACAAGGCCCGGGTTTTTGCGGTTGCCTTTTTATCGACCAGAAGCTGGCCAGGCGCTGTGGAGAGCACAGTGAAGAACAACAGACAAAAAGCAGTGATTCGGCGACCTGTTAATTTCATAAAAAATCTATGCGATTTATATATTGCGTCAGGCGAAATCAAGACGGCCGCACCCCGCCACAAGAAATACGGACTATCCTTTAAGCTGTCGAAGCGAAGTGACTTCTTTGCATGAAAGACCAGTCACCATTTTCATTTCCGGTGCAAGCCGCGGCGAGAAAGGTATATACGCGGATTGATAAATTCATCCGCTGTTAACATTCCCATACCCTATTTTTAACAAAAAAGATAATAGCGGTGCTATTATCTTTTCAGAGAGGGTCTGTACATGCACGTGGATGACCGCATTCAGGAATCGGTGCGCTCTGCAGGTTTATCTGGAGGTATCCACGTCAAAATAACTCCAGGCCTTCACCTGTTACGGTGTTGTTCCCCTGCCGAGACGCACCTTACCAATACTGGCTTCCTGAAATGCCGGTGTTTCTGTTTATACCGTTTATACGCGGGGTCTCTGCCCTATAGCTTGCAAAACATGAATACCGTAAATATAAAGTGGCAGCCGAAGCTGCCACCGTTCAACTCATTAACCCAAACGAGTATTGAACCGTATTTTGATCCAGAAGATGCTCCGTTTTGCCTTGGTTCTGAATTGTGTTTCGTGCTTTCTGTCGTAAAATTCCGGCTTTTAGAGACGCAATACGGTAGGTAAATCGTTCAAATCACAAGGACAAACGTTTCCGACGTGAGTTTTAAACCGACAATCATCGCTGAAAACGAAATGTCCAAGGAAACGAGCACCGACCAGCGGAGCTTTTTGCTATATTAAATCAAAACCGTTGCCGGCGGCCGATCGGCTACAGTTTTAATCCCACCTCAAATTGTTCGTTATGAAAAATTTATTGCTCGTACTATTGATCCTGCTGCCCTTCGCAGCCTTTCCGCAAGCCAAGCCGGTAAAGATCGTTTTCGACATTACCAGCAAAGACAGCCTGACGCACCAGGCCGTGCTCCGTCATGTTACCGGAATGGCGAAATTTACCCCGATTCCAGGTTTGAAGTTGTTGTGTATGGCGGCGCCTTACCCCTGGTGGTGGATGGAAAATCCACCGTAGCCCAAAACATCAGGCAGCTCGACGGGAATAAAAACGTATCCTTCAAATCTGCGAAATCACGATGACGCGTCAAGAGGTAACAGAGGCCAGTCTGCTCCCGGGCGTTGAAGTAGTACCGGACGCCATCATTGAAATTGTTACCAAACAGGGCGAGGGTTGCGGGATATATCAAAGAGGCACATCACTCATCGGGAAGCAGGCGACCTTTAATCCCGATTTTAACGCGTCATGCCTCAATATTTCCTGAACAGGGCCATAAAATCACCGTACTTGGTTACATTTGGCCTCTTATTTTAGAGTCAGCCTTCTGCGTTAAACAATCAGCAAAATCCTGCCTCATATTATTCATTTAAACTAAGATTTATGCAAATCACAAAAAACAAGGTGGCGGCAATCCACTACACTCTCCGCGACAACCAGGGAACTGTTATTGATAGCAGCGAAGGTCGCCAGCCTTTATATTACCTGCACGGCGCGGGCAACCTGATCCTGGGAATGGAAGAAGGGCTGGAAGGAAAAGAAAAAGGCGATAAGCTCAAGTTAAAGATAGAACCCGCAAAAGGATATGGCGAAAAAGATCCTGAAATGATTCAAAAAGTGCCCCGCAGTGCATTTGGCGACCAGGATGTAAAGCCGGGAATGAAGTTCTCTACCAACCAGGGAGGTGTAGTTACCGTAACCGATGTCGGTCTTGAAAATGTAACGGTGGATGCCAACCATGAGCTTGCAGGCGTTGAGCTGAATTTCGATGTGGAAGTGATGGAAGTGCGAAACGCCACGGATGAAGAACTCTCCCACGGACACGTTCATGGCGACGGCGGCCATCATCATTAATCTCGAAAAATCTTCACGGAAAAATAGCCCTCGTACATCGACGGGCTATTTTTTTTGATCACTCCAGTCCGAGTTCGTTGCGTCGTTTCTTCGTGAGCCTGGCGGCGACAAGGGCATACGACTGACGGATATACCGCGCTGCATCCTTTGTTTTAAGCCGCACGGGATCGTTCACTAAAACCCATTTTGCCCGCGCCATATAGGGTGCGGGTAAAAAACCTTCACGCGAAGCAAGTTCGTCGAATTCCTCGTCAGTGACTTTAAAAGAATACGTCAACGGTGGCTCCAGTGAAGCCACACAAAACATTTTTTCACCTACCAGGAAGCATAAGTCTTTCTTCCATTTAATATCTTCCGAGGTTCCGGGAAGCGAGAGACAAAAAGTACGAAGAGCATCAAGATCCATGGCAACCAAATCATTTTGTAAGATCCTTATAACTGATCAGCTGAATATCCCGCTTTTTAATGACCGCTTTCACCCGCGGGTTCGTCCAGGCATCCGTTACACCCTGACGGTCACTGGCCACATCTTCATATCCGACATGATGGATGGCGCGAAGTTCCGGCGTATCAAGGCCGGGATGATCGACAAACATATAGGTCTTACCAGGCTGCAGGCTTTCCAGCATCCTGATAAAACTTTCAATTTTTTCTGCTGAAGTCTTCTTCGCGCCTTCATACCCCACACTTTCAACACCATGTTCGTCCATATCGATATCAATGCCGTATTCACGCGCCAGTTTTTTTGCGAGTGCAGCAACTTCATCCGTGATGTGGTAACATCCCATGTGCGCACTGATGTGACTGACGCGGGGAATTTTTTTCATCCCCAGTTCGATCTGCGCGCGAAGCTCCTGTTCGATATCTTCGATCTTCCAGGATTGCTCAGACAGGGATTTGTCGGGGTAATTTTCATTTTTCCAGATGAAAGGAAAAAAATAACCATCCTCATCCCGTAAACTGGGGCAGTCGGAAAGGGGGCGGTACTTTACATTATCCCATTCGCTGGTCAGTGCGATGTGAATACCGACGTCTACGGCCGGATTTTCCTGAAGCATTTTGACGGCTTCGGGGAACCAGGGCGACGGCACGATCACTTCAATGGAAGTTTCAATACCATCCTTAAAGCATTTGATCAGCGCTTCATTACCGGCATGAGAGAAACCCATATCATCGCCCCTTACGATGAGACGCGGCGGTTGTTTTTGCTGCGCACACGCCATCAATCCGGCAAACATGGTAAGGAAAAGAGAAAGAATTCTGACTTTCATAAAATCTGGTTAACCCATGCTATTTAAGGAATTCTTTTATTTTCGCCTTCCTGGACTGTCGCCGGCGGAAAGAATTACAACTTTTCAGTATTCCGGGTTGTCTAAGATCCAAACCTGATCCTATGCGCAAATCCATTTCCCTCCTTTGCATCCTGCTCGGGTGCGCCGATA
>DASPJC010000077.1:0-9452 GCA_035628815.1 Ohtaekwangia sp.
AAAAATCATTCTCGGGATTGGCGGTACCGCGACGAATGATGGCGGAATCGGGATGGCCGCTGCGCTGGGCGTCAGATTTTTATCGCGGGACCAGACACTGTTGCAAGGAACGGGCGGGGATCTTCTGCATGTTCATCGGATTGATTTGGCGAATGTTCATCCTTTGCTCGGTAATGCCGACGTTACCATCTTATGTGATGTAGACAACCCGTTGTACGGCGAGCATGGTGCAGCTGCGATATTCGCGCCGCAAAAAGGTGCGACACCGGAGATGGTAGCAGTGCTCGATAAAGGACTGCGGCATCTGGCGGATACACTGGAGCAAGCCTTTTGTCAATCCATAGATTTCCCGGGGGCCGGTGCAGGTGGCGGGTTGCCGGCCATGCTCCGGGTATTGTCATCCGTAACGATCGTGCCGGGTATGGAATTTATCAGCGTGTTTACAAATCTCGATAACAAGGTCAGGCATGCCGATGTTGTGATTACCGGTGAGGGAAAGGTTGATCGCCAGACGTTATCCGGGAAAGTTGTCAGTGGTGTGGCTGAATTGTGCAGGCGGTATCAAAAGCCGATGTTCGTGGTTGCGGGCCAGCGTTCGCTGAGCCAGGAAGAAGAAGTTGGTTTGGGAATCCACCGGATAACCACGCTGGCGAACGATGAGGTATCGGGAGAAGCGGCCATTCAAAATGCGTACGCACTCATAAAAAAGCGGGTGAAGGATGATCTAATCCCGTTTTTTCTTTGACGGCATCCGTTTAACTTTGTCGCCCCGAAGCCATGGCGCGTCCGGCATGACGGGTAAGTTAAATCAGGAAGAAGGTTAGATAACAAAGCTATGTTCGATAATTTAAGTCTTAAGCTGGAAAAGGCCTTTCAAACCTTGAAGGGCCAGGGAAAGATCACCGAAATAAACGTTGCATCAACCATCAAGGAGATCCGCAAAGCGCTGATCGATGCTGACGTGAACTATAAGGTTGCCAAGGACGTGACTGACGACATCCGCGAGAAGGCGATGGGTCAGGATGTATTGACGGCCATTTCGCCGGGTCAGTTGCTGGTCAAGATCACGAACGATGAGCTGACGGCCCTGATGGGAGGCCAGAGTGAAGATATCCGCATTGAGGGAAATCCAGCCGTTATTCTTATTGCCGGGTTGCAGGGATCGGGTAAAACAACCTTTTCCGGCAAGCTTGCGAACTATATCAAAAAACAAGGACGGTCTGTCCTGCTGACCGCCTGCGATATTTACCGTCCGGCCGCTATTGACCAGCTGAAAGTACTGGGTGCGCAGGTAGCGGTAGAAGTATACGCGGAGCCCGAGAATAAGGACGCTATCAAGATTGCAAAGGCGGCGATTGAACACGCGAAGAAAAATAATTTCCGCGTAGTGATTGTCGATACTGCCGGACGCCTGGCGGTAGACGAGGAAATGATGAATGAGATCGCCCGGTTGAAGGAAACGCTCAATCCCGCAGAGACTTTGTTCGTCGTGGATTCAATGACAGGCCAGGACGCTGTGAACACGGCGAAAACGTTTAATGAAAGATTGAATTTTGATGGCGTGGTGCTCACCAAGCTGGATGGTGATACTCGCGGGGGGGCTGCCCTCTCCATCAGAAAGGTAGTAGACAAGCCGATCAAGTTTGTCAGCACGGGCGAGAAGATGGAAGCGATCGATCGTTTTTATCCCGACCGGATGGCAGGGCGTATTCTGGGTATGGGTGACGTGGTCACACTGGTTGAAAAAGCGCAGCAGGCTTTTGACGAAGATGAAGCGAAACGACTGAATAAGAAAATCCGCAAAAACCAGTTCGACTTCAATGACTTTCTCTCGCAGCTGGAGCAGGTAAAGAAGATGGGGAACATGAAAGATCTCCTGGGAATGATCCCGGGCATGGGTAAGGCCGTGAAGGAGATCGACATCGATGACAATTCATTCAAGCCGATCGAGGCCATCATCCGGGCCATGACGCTGGAGGAACGCGAGAATCCGGATGTGATCAACGGCAGCCGGAAAAACCGCATTGCAACGGGAAGCGGTACTTCTGTTCAGCAGGTCAACCAGTTGTTAAAGCAGTTCAGCGAGATGCGAAAGATGATGAAGACCATGAATAAAATGGGTGGCGGAAAACGGGCGTTGTCTGCCCTGAATCCTTTTGGTCGTTAACGATTTGTTAATTTCCTGTTGCGGCGAAAAAAAATTACCACTCATCTAAACCAAATGACCCGGTGAGGCGTTCTAAGAGTAGTTTACAGGTTAATATTTAAAAATTAGTATAAAATGCCTCGACTTGTCGGGGCATTTTTGCGTATATAGACTTTTAAACTAAACCATCTGCGTTATGAAAAGACTTACATTTCTCCTTGCCTTCATTGCTTTCTTTGCCGTTACCCCTGGCTTTGCCCAGGATAAAAAAATGGCCAGTCCACCGGCCAAGGCGGAAGGGACTATCGGCAATGTAAAAGTTACTATCAATTACCACCAGCCTTCTGCGCGCGGCCGCAAGATCATGGGTGAACTTGTTCCTTACGGTGAAGTATGGCGTACGGGCGCGAATAATTCGACATCTATTGAATTCAGTGGTCCCGTCAAGATCGAGGGCAAAGACGTACCCAAAGGCAAATACGCATTGTTTACAATTCCCGGTGAGAACGAGTGGGTAATCATTCTCAACAAAGGTATCGACTGGGGTGCATACAAATACAAGCAGGAGGACGACGTACTGCGGGTAAATGTAAAACCTGCGAAGACCGACAGTTTTGTTGAAACGTTTAAAATCGATGTTGCCAAAGACGAAGTGCAGTTGAAATGGGAGAACACGGTGGCGGCGTTTAAGGTAAAAGGATAAAAAAATTTGTTTCGCGAAAAAAGCTCTGGCAACAGGGCTTTTTTTATTTTAGTGCAGTCGTGCCGGTCACTGTTGAATGGCGCAACCCTTATGATGCTGAACATTCTTGGCCGTTATGATCGCGTTGACCTGCCCGCGCTGGCGTTATCTGATATTCATGCAAAGATTGACACGGGCGCTTATACGAGCAGCCTGCACTGCCGGCGGGCGGAAGTCGTGAATGGTAAACTTGAATTTATTCTGCTGGATGAAGAGCATCCCGAATTCACCGGAATGAAATTCACCTTTTCCGAGTTTGAGGTCCGGGATATCCGGAATTCCTTCGGTGAAGTCGAGCGCCGGTTTGTTATCGTCACCACGTTAAAAATCTTTAATGAAGAAATAACCACGGAATTCTCGCTCTGTAACCGTGGCTCCCTTAAATTCCCCATTCTTATCGGGCGAAAAATACTGCGTGACCGTTTCCTAATTGATGTAAAAAAGAAGAACTTATCGTATCGTGAAAAACGAAAACTTTTGCGGGCTGTAAAACGAAAAAACCGTTAATCATTTATGAACATTGCTATCCTTTCCCGCAACCCGAAGTTGTATTCAACCCAGCGCCTGAAACAGGCCGGTGAAGCCCGTGGTCATAAAGTAGAGATCATCGACCACATGAAGTGCGTGCTCTTCATCGAAAAGAAAAACCCCGTCGTATTGTACCAGGGAAGACGCCTCGATTACTTTGATGCGATATTGCCAAGGATCGGCGCTTCGGTAACATTTTATGGTGCCGCCGTTGTACGTCAGTTTGAAATGATGAAAGTTTTTACAGCGGTCGAATCACAGGCACTGATCCGTTCGAGGGATAAACTGAGAAGTCTTCAGATCCTGTCCCGCGCCGGTCTCGGACTGCCCAAAACAATTTTCATGGACTACTCCCGCGATACGGAAGGTATCGTCGAGGCCGTGGGTGGAGCTCCTGTTGTTATAAAACTCCTCGAAGGAACGCAGGGACTTGGCGTCGTGCTCGCGGAAAATAAAAAAGCGGCGCAGTCTGTTATCGAAGCTTTTCATGGACTTCATGCCCGCATTATTGTACAGGAATTCATCAAGGAGGCGAAAGGTACCGACATCCGCGCTTTTGTCGTGGATGGCGAAGTGATCGGTGCCATGCGGCGGCAGGCAATGCGTGAGGGAGAGTTCAGGTCCAATCTGCACCGCGGCGGTATCGCTACCGTGGTAAAACTGTCGCGCGCCGAAAAATACGCCGCAATCATGGCCGCAAAAAAGATGGGGCTCGGCGTCGCCGGTGTGGATATGCTTCCTTCAAAACGCGGCCCGCTCATCGTCGAGGTAAATTCATCGCCCGGGCTTGAAGGCATCGAAGGTGCTACCAAAGTTGATATCGCCGGCAAGGTGATCCGATACCTGGAGAAATATGCCGCCAAGAAAAAAATCCAGAAAGACATTGTCAACGCGTGATCGCCGGCACGTTCCTGTAGGATCATCGTCGTTCGTTTCGTAACCCTGACCTTCCGGTCCCTTCCACGGGCGCTTCATGCAGACAGGAGGGCGTATTCCATTTCATTTTTTGTATTTTGCCAGGATTAACGCCTGCAGCAGCAATCTATGAAGGAAGTCAGGATCGCGGGGCATGATATCAGGCCCGGGGAGTTTAAGGAAATCGACATCAATATTGTCAGGTTACCCTCGCATACGGTGATCGATACGCCCATTTACGTATCGCGCGGTTGGGAAGACGGACCGGTCCTGGCGTTAACCGCAGGCATGCATGGCGACGAGATCAACGGTATGGAAATCGTGCGCCGCCTTTTGGACAGCGGCCTCCATCAACCCAAGCGTGGTGTAACGGTTTGTATGCCGATTGTGAATGTGTATGGATTCCTGAACTATTCGCGCGAAGTGCCCGATGGCAAGGATATCAACCGCGCATTTCCCGGCAGCAAGAACGGGTCGCTGGCCAGCCGCGTAGCCTACAACCTCATGCACGAGGTTATTCCGTTCATTGATTTCGGGATCGACTTTCATACCGGTGGCGCTATGCGGTCCAACTATCCTCAGGTCAGGGCAGTACTTCGCGATGATAAAAATCTGGAACTTGCGCATGCGTTTCATGCGCCGTTTACAATCGATGCGCCGTTTCGCCCGAACTCGCTCCGGAAGGAAGCGTCACGCAAGGGGAAAAATATTATTGTGTACGAAGGCGGTGAGTCGTTGCGGTTCGATCAGCAGGCCATTGAAATCGGTGTGGCAGGTACGCTGCGTTTGATGAAACATCTGAACATGATCGACTGGGCTCCTGAAGTTCAGGAAGAAAACAAGATCATCTGGAACACGTCGTGGATCCGCGCTAAAAATGCGGGCTTGTTCCAATCGAGTGTACATTGCGGTCAACTGGTGCACAAAGGCGAATGGGTCGGCACCATCACTGATCCTTTCGGCGAATTCAAGGAGCAGGTCATCGCCACCGAAACCGCCTATGTTATAGGCCTCAATAATATTCCCGTGATCAACGCCGGCGACGCGCTGATGCATTTGGGCATGGATAAATTTTGCAGGATAGACAGCAATGCAACGGAGTAACAGAATAGTGTGGAAGATTTTCTTGATCAATACGGATATATCGCGCTGCTCGTGGGGTCCTTCTTTGAAGGAGAAACAGCCATTCTCGTAGCGTCATCGCTCATTCACCGCGGATTGTTCGAAGGACCGTACACCGTGTTCTTCGGCTTCGCCGGATCGTTTATCAGCGACTGGCTTTACTATCTGATCGGGCGATGGAACGGGAAGTACTTTATTGCCCGTCGCCCCCATCTTCAACGGCGGGTCTACCCGGTGCAGCAGTTTTTCGAAAGGCACAAAATCCAGATCCTCTTCACGTATCGGTTCTTGTATGGTTTCAGGGTCATCATTCCCCTTATTATCGGGATGAGCAACATCCGGCCACTGCAGTATCTTGTTTACAGCATTATCAGTGGATTGATCTGGGCGACCACGGTAAGCACGCTGGGCTATCTCATCGGAAGATTCCTCGACCTGAAAACCGCCGTTTTCGAAGAAAATATAATATTCATTGTACTGGGCTTCGCGGCTTTCGGGATGCTGGTGGGATACGCCGTCAAACGTATCACCATGAAAGAGCTTAACGCCTGATCATTTATGCAACCGTATCAGGTATGCCTTTGGCCAAAGCTTGCCGGTAACCAGCAACGCTTTTGAATTGCGATCATAAGCGATACCGTTAAGAACATCCGCTTCCGGATACATGCTCTTGATCTGGTTGCCCAGCGGCGAAAGGTCAATCCTTCCCACAACCTTCCCGGTAGCGGGATCGATCTTGACGATCATGTTCGTCTGCCAGATGTTGGCGTAGATAAAACCGTTGATGTATTCAAGTTCATTGAGCTGCTTCAGACGGGTACCGCCGTCGATTACAGGCACGGTCCGTACTACCTTGAGCGTCGTCGTGTCCAGGTAAATCAGCTTGTCCGACCCATCAGTCATGATCAGGTAATGCCCGTCGTTGGTGAGTCCCCAGCCATCTGAATTGTATGTGAACTCTCCGATCTGTTTGTAGGTTTTTGCATCGTAGATAAAACCCACCTTGCTCTTATAGGTAAGCTGATACAATTTGTTATTGAGGATGGTGATGCCTTCGCCAAAATACTGGTCATCCAAAATCACTTTCTTGTCGTGTTCGCCTGATCCAGGGTTCACTTCAGCAATCCACGACGTACTTTCCTGCCCGGTTCCTTCGATGATTTTATTATCGTAAATGATCAGCCCCTGTGTCCACGCAGCCGGATTGTGGGGTAATGTATTAAGGATCGTGTAGGGTATGGCCAGGCTATCGGCCACCGTTTCATTATCGGTTTTTTTATCTCCGCATGAAAGGAGGATAACGGGGAAAAGGAGAATTAAAAAGCGGCAAAATCTCATGACAAAATGGTGGTTTTCCGAAAGAAATGAAAATCTTTTCAATACTCAATAACCGCGCCCGAAAACCGCCGTCTGGCTGGATTGCGGTGCCTGAACACACAGTATGTCAGTTCACACAAATCATCTGCCCGTTATTGCGCCTCGACGATCTCGATTTCCGTGCGGCGGTTCAGTTCCCGCCCTTCGGCTTCATCGTCGTTGGAAACCAGTGGCCGTTCGGAACCATAACCTTTGGCTGATAATTTCGTGGCTTCGATGCCATGACTGACCAGGTATTGCACGACTGATTCTGCACGCTTCAGTGACAATAGTTTATTGCTGGTGGCATTTCCGGTATTGTCCGTATGACCGTTGATCTGAACCTTCAGATGTGCGTTGACAGTCAGTAGTTCGCGAATCTTTTCCAGCTCCGACAGTGATTCGGCCTTCAGGTCTGCTTTCCCCGTGTCGAAGAAAATATTTTTTAAGGTAACCTTCGATCCGACCGTGGCCTTCACCATGATAATGTGCATATCGATCTCCTGGTACGCTGCGAACTGCGGCACGCTGAAGTTGATGGAGTTGAAAAGATATCCCGCGCGATCGGTTGTGACGCCGTAGTTACCACCGTGCGGCACCACAAGCTCGAAGTCACCCGTGGTTCCGTCAACGTTGATGCGGCTGACGACTTTGTGCGTCTGGTTATCCACCAGCGTAACGACGGCGCTGAGGGGCGCTGCGGTCACCTCATCGATAACCTTTCCTTTGAGCAGTGTCACAACTTTCATGTCGTGATGAACCTGTATGATCGGGTCGACGTACGCTGCTGCGTTTTTCTGTGCGGGAGCTTCCGGTGTCCCGACCACAAGTGTAACGGCGGGCGCTGCGGGCAAATCAGGTTTAGCAACCGCTGGTTTGGATTCCGCCACGGGCTGCAGCACGGGTGGTTCTTCATGCGCGGCGATGACCACGGGCTTCTCTTCCTTTTTTGCAGGAGGGTCCAGAAACTTCACCACGTATATGTCCGAGTCCCCGTGACCGTCTTCACGTATCGTGGAGTAGTAACCGGTTTTTTTATCAGCCGAGATACTGAAAAAGCCATCGTACTCAATCGAATTGATCGGGTAGCCGAGATTGACCGGTTTTGTCCACTTGCCGTTTTTAAATTCACTTTTAAAGATATCGTTGCTGCCCATGCTGGGGTGGCCATCGGAAGAAAAATACAACGTCACACCGTCGGGATGAATGAAGGGCGAATCTTCGTTTCCCGGCGTATTGACGGCCGCACCCAGGTTGCTTGCCTTTCCCCAGTTGCCATTCGCGTCAAGTTCGCTGACATAGATGTCGAGTTCACCTCTTCCCCCGGGGCGGTTGCTGGTGAAATACAGTTTTTTGCCATCGGCGCTCACACAAGCCGAAGTCTCCCAGAAAAGCGGTGTGTTGATATTCTTGTTTAAAGGAACCGGCTTGCTCCAGTCTTTTTCCAGCGTGGCCGTGTAGATGTCGCCGGCGCCTTCCTCGTAATAGAGAAACAGCGTTTTTCCGTCGGGGGAAAGTGACGCGGCGGCATCGTGGAATTTGATGTTAATATTCGGGCTGATCTTTTGCGGCGTACCCCATGTGCTGCCTGACTTACGGGCGATGTAAATATCCTCGAAGTTTGTTCCGCTCTTGATCTTGTAGTCGTCTTCCGAGCGATTCGACGTGAAGATTATCGTCTGGCCGTCGGCCGAAAGAAGCGGAGAATATTCATGGAAAGGTGAATTGATCAGGTTCCCGGCATTCTGAATGTCGACGTAGGTTGGGTGACGGACCAGCGAATCGCCGATCGTGCATTCATGGATCTTGTGATTTGCGACATCGGCGAGCTTTTTATTTTTATTCTGAAACGCGATAAAATGATCACGCGCTTTTCCATACTGGTGCGAATACTGATAGGCCAGTCCGATGTGATAGTCAAAATCCTCGTCCACATCGGGTTTTGCCTGGTACGCTTTTTCCAGGTAAGGGAGTGCCTTGCTTTTACTTTCTGTATACAGGTAGGCCATCCCGAGTTTAAAATTGGCCTGTGCGTCGTCAGGACTGATGGAAACAGCCTGATTGTAAATATCCACGGCGTCAATGAAGTCTTTGCGGGCGTAAAACCGGTCTCCCTTTTCGAGAAGGGTTTTCAAATCCTGAGCATAGCCGCCCAGACAACAACAAAGCAGGGCGGATGTCAATAATCGTTTATCCATAAGAACGATGGATATCAGGGTTTGGCTCAACCCGAAAATTAGGAGGAATTCAGCTGAAAAGCCAGTAAAGGCAGGCCGGTTTTGGCGTCGCCAGGGTTCTGAAAGAATGGAAAGCTTTTGTAAAGGCCGCGGATCGGACATGAACAGCCTTTCTGCGTTTTATCGATGCGATGCCTGCCTATTCCAACCCGGTCCGCGGATTGCACGGCCCGGTTTTGCGCCGGTGTGCTCGCCGCTCTTAAGCACCTGTATGCCATTCACAAAGACATGGACCATGCCTGTCGCATATTGCTTCGGGTCTTCGAACGTCGCGTGGTCTTTAATCGTCGCGGGATCGAACACCGCGATATCGGCATAATAACCCGGCAGCAGCGATCCCCGCTTTTTTATTTTAAGGTTGGACGCCGGAAGCGCCGTGAGTCTGTGGATCGCTTCCTCAAGCGTC
>DASPJC010000078.1:0-7633 GCA_035628815.1 Ohtaekwangia sp.
GTCCACAAACCAGGTGTTCTTCTTGTTCGCCAGCTGCTCCTTGTCATGGTCACTGAGCGATATGCCGCCGAGCGCCAGTATCACTTCGAGCGATTGCATCCGGCTGATGCCTTTCAGTTTCTCATTATCTGCTTCGGTCAACTCGATGCCGAGTTCCTTTGCCAGGCGTTTCCAGGCCAGGAAATGATAGTGCGCGGTGTCGACGATAACACCATCGAGATCAAATATAACTGCCTTTATCAACGTCGGGTCGAGGTTAGTTGTAGGTTTTTTGTGCATGAAGTCCCAGGTCCGGTCAAGGCATCAAAAATAAGTTTCTTTAATGATCTTATCAGTTTCGGCCAGTGACTTAAATACTGCAAACGTTTTCCCCTGTGTCCTTAAAGCTCCCAAAGCGTTTCCATAACGTGCCGCACCAATGTAATCATTTGGCTTCTGCAGCAACCCAAACCCAAGCCCGCCGGCAAACGAATCACCACACCCCGTGGTATCGACGACATTACTCACTTTTACTGCCGGGACCATCTCTTCTTTCAGCTTTCCGCGTTCTTTATAGTATACCAGGCAGCCGCGCGAATCGACCGTGATGTAAACACATTTTACTCCTTTTTCAAGACAATGTGTGGCAAACGCGCGCAGTTCTACCCTGTCGACGTCCGGCGATTCACCGTACTCCGTGCTCTCATATTCTTTTTTGAACCAGGACGCATGGGCTTCTTCCTGGTTCATTTTCAGTACGTCAATGTAAGGCAGCCACTGGTCGCGATCGACCCAGAATTTACGTTGACGCTCACCTGTGGTAAGGCAAGCCGTTGTGGGACCATGCGCGTCGAAAATGACAATACCTTTACTCTTCTTCCTGAGATATTTCAGTGTATCAAGCGCTATCTCGTAATCACTGATAGGTATGAATACAAATACCCGGCAATCCACCAGATCTGCCACGTCAGCCGGCAGGATCGGGTCCATAAAACCGGTCTGGCGTTCCAACCGGTTGTTCATATCAATGAAACGAAGGCTGATAATGTCGCCCTGATCGTTTTCGGAAGTAATGTGATCCATGTTGATGCCTTTGTATCCGGCAAACACCTCCCGCACATTATCGACATCAACCTGGCGCATATGCGAAACGGGAACAACCTCAATTTCCCCGCCGGTCATTACCGACAAGGCAATTACCGGGTGCGTAACACATCCCCATTTTTGAATGAGATCACCCTGATGGGTCACGATGTGATCGCGGGGTATGGGACCTAGGACGGCGATTCTCTTCATTTTTTTTGGGCATTAGGTATTGGGCGTTAGGCATTGGGCATTAGGCATTAGGCATTAGGCATTAGGCATTAGGAATTAGGCATTAGGCATTGGGATTCGGCATGTGGGGTTGGGCGTTGGGTCAATGAATACACGTTAGCAGGTTCCCTGTCTTCATTCAATCATTCAATCCTTCAACCCTTCAATCCTTCTCTCCTTAAGTCATTCTCTCACGTCTCTCCGGCTACCAGAAACGCTGCACCGAATACGCCGGCGCTGTCGCCGAGAGAGGGTTTTACGATCGGTGTGTCGAGGCGGTTGTTGAAGATGTAACTTTTTACAGCGTCGCGACCGCGATCGTACAACAGGTCGATGTTGCCGACACCGCCCCCGATGACGATCACATCCGGGTCCAGAATGTTAATGATCACACTCAATGCCTTTCCATAGAACTCGACCAGGCGAAGCATCGTTTTCTGCGCCGTCGGATCAACTTTTGATTCCGCGAGGGCGACAATATCCTTCAGTGGTTTGCGGTTACCCGTTTCCTTGAAATAATAATTCTCCAGGGCCGGCCCGGCAATCACCTTTTCCACGCAGCCGGACTTCCCACAATAACACGGCCCCCCCGATTCGTCTAAAAAATTATGCCCCCATTCGCCGGCTATTCCCTGCAATCCGACGACGGCGCGGCCATCCACGACAATACCACCGCCGACGCCAGTCCCCATAATCACACCGAAAACAACCCGTGCATCGGGGTACAGCTCTTTTACGACCCCATACCGCGCTTCGGCCAATGCAAAACAGTCAGCATCATTGGCCAACGCCGCTCTCACACCCAGGATCGTTTCAAGGTCTTTCTGCATATGCCGGCCGTTCATCGCCGTGGTATTGCAGTTTTTCATGACACCCTGCTTCGGATCGAGGATTCCAGGTGTGGCAAAGCCTATGCGTTCCGGTTTGAAGCCCGCTTCAGCCACCATCATATCCACCAGCTTTTTCGCCTGTCCCATCATATGATCATATCCCTGTGCCGCTTCGGTCGGAACCCGGTCGCGGAATAATACGGTCGGGTCTTTGGCGGATTTCAGGATCACACCTTCCATCTTCGTCCCGCCAATGTCAACACCCCACAGGCTGTTACTGTCAATTGTAAGCTTCTTCTGTTTACCCATAAAATCAATTCGACAAGTTAGTATAATCTGTTATTTGTTTGCAATCATGGCCCGGTCGTGAATCGTGTTGTTCCTGGCCTGAAGGTCTTCCACGAATGCCAGAATTCCTGGTAGGATTGTATAGCCGGCAAAGTCCTGCCAGCCAGCGGCCCGTCTGTGCAAACTCCCTCCCAATTCCAGTGTGATCGGGTCTGCTGGTCTATAAGATCACCGGAAACAAGATCAAGCCCAAAATCAAGGGTATCGCGCTGCCAGACGTGAAAGGATACGCTATCAGCCTCCAGCGCCACAAGCAACGCCGATCCACCCAGGGTATCGTTCAGGACCCGGAATGCAATAAGATCGTTCCAGTCGTACGCGCGCGCCATCCCGTTGTGCTGCACACCAACCACCCATGATTTGTCATTCCAGGAAAGCGAGTCGCGCCGGGTTAAGTCACCTTTACTCCTGCCCTCATAATATAATTTTATTTCCGCGTATGCTTTCGAAAATGTACTGTCGGCCTGCATGATGCGGGTATCGGGATGACGCCTGATCCACGCGCTCAGCGACATTTGCTCGGAGGGCAATGCTTTTAAAAAATGTCCCTTCAACGGCCCGGCAACGGCTTCTCCGTTAACCTGGCGCCACCAGCTTTTCGTGGATGCATCCTCGAACATGGCATTGAAATGGTCCATCCCTACCAACCGGAAAATTTCCGCTTTGCCGTCAACGACCGGGCTAAACGCTCTCCCTGTGCGGCACACGGTACAGTAAGTGATCATGACCGGCTCACCGCCCACCGAATCGCGAACCTGGTGGTGATAACCGATCAACTCAATGGGATACGCAGACGACTCGCCGTTGATGGTGATTCCCAGCACCAGCCTCTGAAGCGGGATAGCATTGTCGGCGGCTTTGCGAAAAACCTTATTTTCCGGTTCCAGGAACATCTTGTCAGCGAGGAAACGAAAATTGAAAAGGTAAATCACCACGACGACAAGGACAAGGGACAATCCAACGGTCCATTTGGAAGCCCTGCCGCCGAACTGGACAAAGTACCAGACCGGAAATATGATGAGCAGAAAACCCATGGTCCGCAGGTACCAGATATATTGATCAATGAAGTAGGCGAACTCGAGCGTCTCCGACCGCTGGCTGCCGGGAAAGGGCATGATGTAGTACACCCGTAAAATCTCAATGGCAACCAGGAGGACAATGCCCAGGCCGAATTGCAATGCTTTCATTTTTTATGCTTTAAATGCTGTCACATTCCTCACCTGCCGGTCCAGCGATTCCAGTTCAAGAAGCATCCGATTTTCATCCCATCCAAAATAATCGCGCATTTCTTCAGCGACCACGGCTTTCGAAAGATTTACCGCGGCGATGTTAAAATAAAGCATTCCTGTGCGACGGATAAAAAAGTCTTCCAATTTACAGATCATTTCGTGATGAACAGAGAACCACAGCTCAGCTTTCAACAGGTCGATTTCGTTTTTCAGTGGCGACGCCTTAGCTTCGAATCGCTGCAGTATTTCTCCGGTTTGTTTTCCGTAGTTCTCCACCAGGTAGCGCGCTGTCAACGGAGGAAACGCCGGTGGAAGCCGGCGCTTAATTTTTTGAAGGTAACGTCGCACCTCACGCTTTCCGGAGAACGCATCACCGCCGAGCATGATCCTCGTGGTATGACAGGGTTTGAGATCGCGGTCACGGAAATGCGTGCGAACAAGGAGGTTCACTACGCGCTCTGCCATTTTGCGGTAGCCGGTAAGTTTGCCGCCGGCGATGGAGATCAGCCCCGTCGCCGATTCGAAAATCTCGTCCTTGCGCGACAACCCGGATGCCGACTTTCCTTCTTCGTGTATCAACGGCCGTAAACCGGCCCAGCTTGATTCGATGTCATTCAGTGACAGTGCTGCTTTCGGAAAGGTGGTATTGACCGCGTGAACTAAGTAAGCGGCATCCTCCCGCGTGGTAAAGACATTATCCTTGTCGCCATCATAGTTGGTATCCGTGGTACCGATGTACGTCGTCCTTCCCCGTGGGATTGCAAAGATCATCCTGCCATCATCGGTATCGAAATAAATGGCCTGCCGTACAGGCAATTTTTCAAACGGTACAACAATGTGAACACCTTTTGTCAGGTGAAGCCGTTTGCCCTGCCGGGAATTATTTAAGGTGCGCAGTTCATCAACCCACGGTCCGGTCGCGTTGACCACGGCTTTCGCACGGACTGTATATTCCTGACCACCGAGTTCGTCCCGCCAACACACGCCGGAAACTTTATCCTCTGCATAAATAAATTCGCTTACCGAAGCATAGTTCAAAACATCAGCACCATGGCGTTCGGCGGCTTTCATGATTTCAACGGTCAGCCGTGCGTCGTCGGTCCTGTATTCTGCGTAAATCGCACCACCCTTTACTTCGTCCTTCCGCAGCAATGGTTCGCGGCGCAATGTCTGGGCGCGTGTGAGCATCCTGCGCTGATCTTCAGGTCGCACACCGGCAAGCCAGTCGTATATCTTTAGCCCGATCGAAGTGACCCAATATCCCAGTCCTTTTTTATCTGAGAGTGGCAGCAGCATTTTCTCGGGCACCACCAGGTGAGGTGCAAGTTTATGAACGACGGCACGCTCACTGCCTACTTCCTTCACCAGGCCAAATTCAAGTTGCTTAAGGTATCGAAGTCCGCCGTGAATGAGTTTTGTCGACCTGCTGCTGGTGCCAAATGCAAAATCATTTTTTTCGAGCAACGCGGTTTTTAATCCGCGCGACGCTGCATCAAGGGCAATGCCGGCTCCTGTAATTCCACCACCGACGATCACCAGGTCATAGGCCTGCTCCTGCAGGTTCCGCTGAATTTTATTCCGCTCAAAAAATGAAAAGCCGGTCATGGAGTAAGGAGAAATGAAGGGATTATTTTTGACAATATAGGGGTTTATGATGGATGATTCTGGATGCTAGATGCTGGATTCTGTTGATTCTGGATGCTAGATGCTGATGCTGGCACTCGATCCGGAGACTGGATTCTGGATTCTGGTGACATAATTTGTGATATGCATACTGAATTCCGGATAGGCTGTTTGGTGTCGGAAATTTTGGCGTTATCTATATTTATCAATCTGACTATACAAATCCCTCGACTTGCACCAGGTATTACTATTTATGAGTTATCGAAATCTGGAAGTATGGAAACTGGCTTGCGAAATCTCCCACGAAATTCACAAGATGACTTTTACCTTACCTGTATTTGAACAATACGAGGAAGGACGGCAAATTAGAAAATCAAGCAAATCTGTGCGATCAACAATCGTCGAGGGTTATGGGAGAAGGTATTACAAGGCCGATTTTACGCGATTTATTATTTATGCGTTAGCGCCAAACGATGAGACTATTAATCACCTTTAAATGCTGTATGAAACAGGTTCATTAAAAGATAAAGCCCTCTATACCAACTTGCATCTAAAACTTATTGTCCTTGGAAAAAAAATAAACAATTTCTTCAATCGATCCAACGATCGCATTGGCCTTCCAGGGAGTGAGCCCTGAATGCTTCTTTCCTGCGTGTATATCGCCGGCCGTTTTTTCCCACGGCAATGAGCATCCTGCAGAAGCTTGCTTTAACTTCAATATCGCAGATCCAGGACCGGATCCACCCTCCGGAATCCGGCATCCAGTCCCAGAATACAGAATCTGGAATCTAGCATCGAAAAAACAGCCCAATGTTCAGCATTTTATCCACTCGCGGCCATCCACCTATTCTTCCTTCCCCCACCCCATCGTTCGTTTCACGGCCTTCTGCCAGCCGCGGTAGAGTTTTTCGCGGACCGAAGACGACATCCGGGGTTTGAAGCACTTCTGTATTTTGCGGTTGGACATGATATCGGATTTTTTCCAGAGGCCGATCTGTATGGCGGCAAGGTAGGCAGCGCCCAGGGCGGTTGACTCAATTACTTCCGGCCGTTCCACGTCGGTACCCAGTATGTCTGCCTGGAATTGCATGAGCATGTTGTTCGCACTCGCACCACCATCCACCTTGAGGCTGGCAAGTTTCAGCCCCGCATCTTCCTGCATGGCGTTGAGAATGTCTTTGGTCTGGTAGGCCAGCGATTCCAATGTCGCTTTGATGATATGATCTTTCCCGGTGTCGCGTGTCAGGCCGAAGATTGCGCCGCGGGCATACATATCCCAGTACGGGGCGCCTAATCCTGCAAAGGCCGGAACCACGTAAACGTCATTTGATCCCAGGGCTTTGGCAGCGAAATATTCGGAATCCTTGGACTGGTCAATCAGGTGCATGCTGTCGCGCAGCCACTGCACTGCGGCCCCGGCGATGAACACACTCCCCTCGAGGGCGTATTCGACCTTCCCTTGCAACCCCCAGGCTATGGTGGTAATCAATCCGCTTTTCGAGCGTTGAATGTCAGAACCTGTATTCATCAGCATGAAACAACCCGTGCCATAGGTGTTTTTAGCCATGCCCGGGTCAAAACAGGCTTGCCCGAAAAGCGCAGCCTGCTGATCACCCGCGACGCCCGTGATGGGAATAACATGTCCATCCAACATGAAGTCGCCGAAGTGATGGGCAGAAGGCCTGACCTCGGGAAGCATGCTGGCAGGGATGTTCAACGCTTTCAAAAGTTTCTGATCCCACGTCAGTTCGCGGATATTGTAGATCATGGTCCGAGAGGCGTTGGTGTAGTCCGTAACGTGTACGCTACCCCCTGTCATGTTCCAGATCAGCCAGCTGTCAATAGTGCCGAAGGCGAGTTCACCTTTTTCAGCCATCGCGCGTACACCCGCTACGTTGTCTAGGATCCAGCTTACCTTGGTCGCAGAAAAATACGAATCGATCACCAACCCGGTATACTCCCGGACATGATCCTCCAGTCCCCGTCGCTTCAGATCTTCACACAACGGTGCTGTTCTTTTGTCCTGCCATACGATGGCATTATAGACCGGCTGTCCCGTCCGGCGGTTCCATACCACTGCTGTCTCGCGTTGATTGGTAATCCCCAGCGCGGCAATTTCCGAAGGTTTGATATTGTTCTCCTGCAGGACCCGCGACAACATACCCAGCTGGGTTTTCACGATCTCGAGCGGGTCATGCTCCACCCAGCCGGATTGCGGAAATATCTGGCGAAATTCCTGCTGCGCGATACCCTTGATGGCACCTTCCTCGTCGAACAGTACGGCGCGGGAGCTGGTGGTTCCCTGGTCGA
>DASPJC010000079.1:0-2679 GCA_035628815.1 Ohtaekwangia sp.
CGTTACCACGACATTAACCTGGGCCGAGCAGGTGGCGTTCATGTTGTCCGTCACTGTAACCGCGAACTTGTAAGTGCCGGCAACCATGTTTGAAACAGAAAGGGTGGGCGATGCCGTGTTCGAGAGCGTTGCTGTGGGGCCGGCGGTCTTGGACCAGCTGTAGCTGCTCACGCTTCCATCAGGATCGCTGGCGGATGCTGTAATCATCGCGACAGGAACGGGCATTGTTAAATTAAGGTCGGGTCCGGCCGATACGATGGGCGGTGCATTGACGACGGAGGGCCGGCGCTGCTTCAGAAACCACTCGTATACGTTGGGGTTGTGATATGTGTGATCGGGCGTGTAGGCCTTTGTCCACGTCTGACCATGACCTGCGCCCGGGTAGATCGTAAAGATGGGCGAGGCATTTGCCTGGATCATTCCCGTAATCGGGCGTTGTCCGGCGGGCAGGGGAATCGCCGTGTCGGCATCGCCGTGAAATGCCCATACAGGAATTTTCTTCAGTGCTACGTTCGTGCCATCCACGACGGCAGCCCGTCCTGCCATCGGTGCGATAGCGGCGAAATAGTTGGGTGTATTGTCTGCATACGATGCGGCGAACCAGGTACCTTCGCCTCCCATGCTCAAGCCGGTTACATAAATGCGGTCCGGATCAATACGGTACATTTGCAAAGCATACTGCACGAAAGGTACCGTTACGTTTTTCCATGACCACTTGTTGGTCTGCGGAGACAGGACAATAAAGCACTCCGTCACGCCATTAACCGTGAAACACATTTTGTGTCCGCCCTTGATCAGCTTCGGTGGTCCCTGTGCGGTGACCTTGTCGAGATCGGCAGGTGACCCTGTGCCGCGCTCGCCGGACCCGTGCAGGAAGATAATGGCCGGATAAAGTTTTCCCGAAGATGCATAATCCGCCGGAAGGTATTCAAGATAGCCCGTGCCGTTGGACGCCATCTTGCGCTTCTGTGGATCCTGTGCGTTCGCTGCCATTGCCAGAAACAGGCAAATTAGTGTGGAAATTTTTACAGTGGTTTTAATCATCGTGTGGCTGGTTTATAATCAAACATCTATTCTTCACTTCATTCATTCCATCAGCCATCGTCTACAGCCGGCAGGAGATCCCGATGTGTTCATCGCGGTGTCATGGTTTGATCTCGGGCTGTGCAGGGAAGTAACAGCGTGCACATGCCTTCCGGTGGTTACCCTCCGAAAGCAAGCGTAAGAAAATCGGGTGCTTCTGAAAATTCAGTTGATCTGCAACCGTCGGCGTAAATCAGCATGCATGAAATGATGCGATAAAAAAGAGTTGTGTGGATGATTTGATCTGTAAAGGAGGAAAAGCCAAAAAAGCTTCCACGAATTCTATCTGTGTAAGGTAAATTCAAGTAACTCAGAATTGGCGCCGATATTGATATTTTACACGGATTGCGTAAGATTTTTCAGTAAAAGCGAATCAACGATTCATCACATGCACTTCGTCGTTATCTGTTGTCACTCACCGTTGATTCCGGAGTTCACTTTCAAAAAAATGAAAACAGAAAATGAGAATATGAAATTTCTGTTCGCCTTCATGATCAGAAAAAATCAACGGCGACTTTGCCTTTCCAATCCAACACACAACAACGCTAAACCCGCAATCCTAAACCGTAAACTCTAAACTCTAAACCCGAAACCCGAAACTCTAAACCCGAAACCTTAAACTCTAAACCCATCCTTGTGGAAAAAAATACGCACGTTTTTAAACGGATATAACTATATTTCCGTAACCTGATGCGTTTTTGCGCAGGGAAGGTTAAATTAGTAATGACTTCCTCCGTGATGTATTCAGTACACTATACCGACACAGAACTTCTGAAACTTTTTAAGGACGGCGACCTTAAAGCGTTTAACACGATGTTTGACCGGTACTGGTCCTCACTCTATAATGTTGCTTTCCGGATCCTGGAAGACAGGCAGCTTTCAAAAGATGTGGTGCAGGAAGTTTTTATCTCGTTTTATGAAAAAGCTGCTACGGTTAAGGTTTCCAACCTGCATGGATATCTTTATCAGGCGGTGAAGTATCAGTGCTTCATGCAGCTGCGTGCAGGAAAAATATCGGACAAGCATCTGCAGCGCCTTCAACAGGTGATGGTCACGAATGCTATTGAAGATGACCTGCAGGCCGAGGAACTGCAGCGGGTTCTAAATGAAAGTCTGGCAACCCTGCCACCAAAATGCCGCGAGGTGTTTTACCTGAGCCGTTATGAATCGTTGTCAAACAAGAAAATTGCCGAGAAACTCAACATCTCGCATAAAACCGTCGAAAACCAGATCACCAAGGCATTGAAAGTTCTGCGGACATCCGTGGATAAGCTTGCCATGCTCATCCTGCTCGGCTGGTTGTAGGGCCTTTTTTCACTCGAAGAAAAATATTTATGAGATTGTCGTAGGGGTTATTGCAATCGTGTGCAACTCAATAGCACATGAGCATTACCGAAAAACAGTTCCGGCTCCTGCTGGACAAGTACCTGAAGGGTGAAACTTCGCCGGAGGAAGCCCATCTGCTGGATCAATTCTTCGATTCTTATCGCGGCTCCAACATCGAGTTATCGGGAACGGATGAAGCAATGGACGAAAATGTCCGCCGTGAAATTCTTCAGGCCATGAGCAGGCGGGTCAACCTGGGCGAGGAAAAGG
>DASPJC010000080.1:0-6520 GCA_035628815.1 Ohtaekwangia sp.
ATGTTCACTTCCGTCGATGTGCGCGCTATGGCCGGGGATAATACGGGTGGGCTATGGTTCGGGTGTTATGGAAACGGGCTGGCCCATTACGACCCCTCGACCAACACGTGGCGAAGTTATTTTGCCGGTACGGGGCCGAACAACCCACTCAATAGTAACGTGATCTATGCGCTGGCACTGGATAATAAGAACCGGCTCTGGATTGGAACAGGCGGGGGTGGACTAAGTGTCTACAATCTGGTCACCCGGAAATTGAAAAGATATTCTGAGAAGGACGGACTACTGAACAACAACGTATATGGGCTGGCCATTGATGAAGCAGGAAACATCTGGATAAGCACCATTAAAGGATTGTCGAAGCTCGATCCCGAGCGTGAACAGTTTTTTAACTTCACTTCAATGGATGGCCTTCAGGGAGGTCAGTTCAATCCCGGGTCTGCACTTTATAATCGGGAAGAAGGCTACATGTGTTTTGGGGGATCGCAAGGCGTCAGTCTCTTTTATCCAATGAAAATCGCCGTTCAATCTCATCAGCCGAAGGTGATGATCTCCAAACTCAGGCTTTTCAATCATCCGGTGAAGGTAGGCGCGCCGGGAATGGACGGCTTCTTCCTTGAAAAAGTAATCGATGAAATGGATGAAGTTACACTGCATCACGATCAGTCTGTCCTGACTTTTGAATTTACCGGGCTTGATTACCAGTACCCTGAAAAGATCAGGTACAAATTCAAATTGGAGGGCATCGACGAAGAATGGAATAATTCAGGTAGCCTTCGCTCCACTACTTACAAATATCTGCCACCGGGCAGCTATGTGTTCAAGGTAAAGTCTGCTTTTCAGGACAGTCCCTGGCCGGATGAATTTGCAAGCCTCCGCGTTGTAATCCTGCCCCCGTTCTGGCGAACAAACCTTGCCTATGCGATCTACCTCGTGCTGGCAGGGTGGCTGTTTTATGCGGGGTATCATTTCCGGAAGCGACAGCGATTCCTGCGGCACCGGCTACTCGTAGAAAAGAACCAGCGCAAACAGGAACGGCAACTCGTCCAGGAAAAGTTAAGTTTCTTTACAGAGGTTTCCCATGAATTCCGAACACCTTTGACGTTGATGATCGGTCCCCTTGAAGAGATCCTGACGCGCGAAGGCAATATGACTCCCATGGGAAAAAAGATCAAGCTGGTTTACAAAAATGCGTTCAAACTTCTCAATCTTATCAACAAGCTGCTCGACTATCGCAAAGTGGAGAGTGGTAACCTGCTCCTACAGGCGAGTGAAAATGATATTGTTGCGTTTGTAAAGGAGATATTTCTGGGATTTCGGGAGATCGCCGACCGTAAAGATATAGAATTCGAATTTTATACGCAGGAGCCTGCCATGATTACCTGGTTCGACCGGGAAAAAATGGAGATGGTATTAAGTAACGTCCTGTCCAACTCCTTTAAATACATTGGTAACGGGACGGCTATCTCAATGTCGATCAGGCGGCATGAGGAACCCGGGGAAATCGCAAAAGTGATTATTGAAATAAAGGACAACGGAATCGGCATAAAAAAGGAGGATCTCAAATATATATTCGACTGGTTTTACCAGGGGAACAATAATCACCCGCTGAGTTCCGGGATCGGCCTCGCGCTGGCAAAAAAGCTCGTATACCTGCATAAAGGTCATATCTATGCGACAAGCTGCCCCGGAAAGGGTTCCGTTTTTACAATCAAGATCCCGATTGGTAAAGAGCATTTCAAGCCGGATGAATTAATGACGGATCATCTTCCTGGAAACGTGTTGTCGGAACCCAATCCCGATTTTGTGAATAAGCATGACGACGACACGGAAGTTGTCCATCGGAAAGGCCTGCAGAGAATTCTTGTTGTCGAAGATGATCATGAGATCAGACTGTTTCTTAAACAATACTTTGAACCCAAGTACAAGGTAATAGAGTCAGAGCATGGCAGGCAAGGCCTGGAGGCTGCGCTTGAACACAACCCGGATCTTGTTATCAGCGATGTGCTCATGCCACAGATGGACGGGATCGAGTTTTGCAAGGAATTGAAGAGCAACATCCGGACGAGCCATATTCCCGTGATCCTGTTAACGGCAAGGACATCCATGACGCATCATAAGGAAGGCCTTGAGTTTGGTGCCGATCACTACATCACAAAGCCCTTTAGTCCTGAGATGCTGGGTCTCACCATCAATAACCTGCTTCAGTCACGCGAGAATCTCAGGCGTTTTTACAGGAACACCATCATTACAAATGATAACGAGCGGAAGAATCCTGCATCGCCGGATGAGATGCTTCTTCAGAAGATACATGATATTGTGAAGGCTAATATCGTTAACAATGCAGATTTCAATCTTGAGGCTGTCTGCGAAAAACTGAACATGAGCCGTTCATTTATGTACAAAAAGATCAAGGCCCTGACCGGCTTATCGCCGTTCGAGCTGGTTCGATCCATCAAGCTTGCCGAAGCCGCCAGCCTTCTGAAATCGCAGCAGTAAAGTATTTGAAGTGGTGTACATGGTCGGATTTTCGGACCTGAAACATTTCCGCGAATGTTTTACAAAGCAGTTCGGCTACCCGCCATCAAGGCTGTTGAAAAATCAGTGATCAAATAAGCTATTTTATTCCCTGGGCCGTGATCTAATATTTTTTTTTCGGTTGTTTCCATTTTGGTACTAAAGTATGATCCCCCGCACCGATGCGATCACTAATTTTGAAAGAAAAATGCGTCATGGAAGTAAAAGAGGCACTGGCAACGCTCAAATCGTTGACGAACGAACAAACCTTTGCCCGCAATGTCAAGCTGGGCGCGGGTAAAAACCAGTTCGGTGTAAAGCTGGGTGATATCAGGAGCGTCGCCAATAAGATCAAGACGGATCATACGCTGGCACTTGCTCTATGGAAGACGGAAAATGTTGATGCCCGGTTGCTGGCCACGCTGATCATTCAACCTGAAAAGTTATCCGCCCGGGAACTGGACGAATTGGTAAAGTCTATCGGATTCGTACAGGAGGCTGATTGGTTCAATGCTTACGTTGTGAAAGACCACCCGCAACGTGAGTCGCTGCGTGAGAAGTGGATGAACTCAAAAAATCGCTGGGCAGCGCGGGCGGGATGGAGTTTGACCAGCGGTCGGGTTGTCCGGGAACCGGAGGGCCTCAATCCTGCTAAACTCCTGGATCGCATTGAAGCAGAAATGCCCAAGGCCCCGCCCGAAGTCCAGTGGACAATGAACACCACGCTCGCGCAGATCGGAATACATTTCCCTAAACTTCGCAAGCGCGCTATTGACATCGGTGAGTCGCTTGGCATCTACCGCGACTACCCTGTTTCAAAAGGGTGCACATCACCCTTTGCACCGATCTGGATCAATGAAATGGTGAAACGAAAAGGTTAAGGCAACGGGGCGGATACACACTGAAGTCAGGAGAGAATTTCCACGTATCCATCTGTCCCATTCACCCGAATGCGTTGCCCATCCTTTATTCGTTTGGTTGCATTGTCCATGGCGACCACGGCGGGCAGCCCATATTCACGGGCGACCACGGCCCCATGCGTCATAAGACCGCCAACTTCAGTAACCAGGGCTTTTATGGATACAAACAATGGCGTCCAGCTTGGATCGGTGAAAGCCGTTACCAGGATATCGCCTTCTTCTAAATCGGCGTCTTCCATCTTCAGGATAACGCGCGCCCTTCCCTCGACAACGCCTGAAGAAACGGCAAGACCCGGGATAGCACCCGCGGGTAAACTTTCCGTGTTGTATTTACCGGTCACGATCTCGCCGTCCGATGTCATCACCCGCGGCGGGGAAAGCCGTTCGAAGTATTTGTATTCGTGTTTCCGCTGGTCAATAATCCCGTAGTCCGGTTCATGTGTGCGTACCACTTCACGCAGTTCGTCAACGGTGAGAAAGTATACATCTTCCTTTTGATGGATAACGCCAGCCTGCACGAGTCGCGTGACTTCCCTCAGTATGGCCTGCTTGTATAGGAAGAAATGATTCATCATGAGGTATTTTGGATATTCCCGATACCCGGTCAGATTCCTGACGAGGGTGATCATTCGTTTTGTCTCCCGGGCTTTTTGATCGCCATCCGGTAACGCCACCAGCCGGCTCAGTATATCCTTTTCTTTTTTGAGCGCTTCCTGCCGGCCGTCCTCGAATTTGCGCCTGCTGGCCCCGGGCGGAAAGTTTTTGATGTGACTAAGGATCATCGGCACCAATACCGCGGGGTTTTCACGCCAGCGCGGTTTTGTGATATCAATTTCTCCGGCGCATCGCATCCCGTATTTGTCGAGGTAGGATAGAATAACCGCAAGGACTTCCTTTCCACCAGGCAATGCGTCCAGCGCGTTCAAAGAGAATTCATCTTTCACCTGGCGCAGAAATTCAATCACGCCAGGGTACGGACGGATCGCGTCGGCCACATCCAGAAGCGCCAGGCCCATCTCGGAGGTTACATTGTTCTGAACCGATTGGGACAGGATGTCTGCTACATTTTTTTCTCCCAGCCAGTCGTTGATCCTGTCATTCAGCCACGCTGACGCGTTCATGGCGGTCATAATCACACCCATACTGTCTGGATTGGACAGCATCTTCTTTAGCCGTTGGATATCTTCCACAATAAAATCCAAAAGGTCAGTCCCTGATTTATTGTCGATGGTCTTTTCTAACTGACGCAGCGATGCGTGACTGTTGCTGACCAATTCGGCGACGAAGGATGGATCGTAATCATGTAATGCATGGTAGTCCGGGGATGGCGGTCCTTGAACGCCCTTTCCCGAATTTTGTTCGGGTTCAATGGACGGCTGTGCTAAGAAATCCTCCCGGGCTGTTAACGTGGTCAGTGCGTCTTTTATCAGCGGGTCAAATTTTCCCAGCACATTCACAATCGTATCCTTTCCTGCGGATGAAGATAGCATGGGTGTAACATCTACAAATAACCTGCCTGCCGCGGTGTGCATGGTGGCGGGCGTTGTTAATAACCAGAATGAAAGTCCAAGGGGGTTCATCGGATCAGTCATCATTTGCTGATGACCCACGGAGAGGAAAATTCTATTTTTGTGAATGTCGCTGCCGGGGCGGTCAATGTGAGCTGGCCGGACGGGGATCGGAAATAAAGTCGTGATGGGCCGGCTCTGTACAATGTAAAATGTATCATCGGCGAGGCACCACTCAATATCCTGCGGGTTGCCAAAGTGTTTTTCAATCTTTCTGCCGATGCGTTCGAGTTCCAGTATTTGTTCATCATCGAGTACAGGGATATTCTGCATAGCCGGATTGATTTCATGCGGCTTCGTGCCGCCTGCTTTCGAGGCATGAATCGCCATCTTCTTCGCGGATATTTTTTTGTTGACGATCCGGCCGTCGTGCACGCTGTAGTTATCAGCGCTTACCATGCCGGATACCGTGGCCTCACCGAGTCCAAAGCTCGCGTCGATGGATAATACTTTCCGGTTGCCTGTGACAGGATCGGCAGTAAAGAGTATTCCCGCGGCCCGGGGAAAGACCATCTTCTGAACGACAACAGCCTGCTGTATTTTCCGGGGGTCAATTTTATTCTGAAGGCGATAGATCACGGCCCGTTCTGTAAAAAGGGATGCCCAGCATTTGCTGACGTGCTGCAGGATGGATGCTTTTCCGATAACGTTCAGATAGGTATCCTGCTGTCCGGCAAACGAAGCGGTTGGAAGATCTTCTGCGGTCGCGCTTGACCGTATAGCGAAGGCGTTATCCTGACCGAGGGCTTTGAAACAAAGGGCGATCTCTTCCTCCATCCATTCCGGGATGGCTACGGTTTCAATCAACCGCCGTATTTCCCTGCTGGTTGTGAAGATGTTCTTTTGATCGTCTGCCTTCAGGGTGGATAGTTTTTCGAGTAGTGGATGCAACCCTTCGCTCCGGCCGATGATCTGCTGGTATGCTGTTGTGGTAATGCAAAATCCAGGCGGCACATGGATCCCTTCTATTGCGCACAACTCTCCCAGGCTGGTTGCCTTTCCACCGGCCAGCGCGAACTTCGTTTTATCGATTTCCTGAAGATTAAGTATGTAGGCACTCATTGTTTCCCTTTCTTTTTGCGTTTATCGTTGAGTTTGCTCGTTGTCACATTCATGATCCCGATGGCTTCCGAGAAATATCTTTCAAGGACTTTGGTCTCTTTGCCTGTAAAAGAGGCGAGCAGGTTCTGAGACTCGCTCCGGAAATCCTTATAGAGCGGCGCCAGAAGGGCCATTATCTTTTTCGTATCGGGTTCAATGAGAACCTTGCGACGGTCGTCCGGGGCAAATTTCCTTTTTACGAGCTTTTTTCTTTCAAGCCTGTCAATCAGGCCAGTCACAGCGCCTGTTGTCAGGCCTGTTAGAGTTGCAAGATCCCCGGCCGTCATTTCGCCTTTTTGTATCAGGAAGCCGAGGTATTTGTGGTCCGTTCCAGGCAGTCCGGCTTCCCTGCCAATGGCTTCGTGCATCTGGATGGAGGTGTAGGCGTATTGCTGACTCAGCCGGCGGATGTGGTCA
>DASPJC010000081.1:0-5234 GCA_035628815.1 Ohtaekwangia sp.
ACCATGGCTCCAGCAACGCCGCCCACAGGGAGTTTGTGGCGAAACCGACGAGGCTTACCGAGACATTCGAAATGCGGGCGGACCCGAAAAAAGCGACCCAGTGAATACCGACAATGAAGCCGATCAGGACCAGCCGGACTATATCAATTTTACGGATGGCAAAAGTTCCGCGGGTGACGGCAATGACGAGACCCATACCGACTGCTGCGAGCAATCCCCGGTAAACGATCATCTCCAGGGCGGGAATGGTGACGAGCCGGCCTAGAATGGCAGAAAAACCCCACAGGAATACGATAAAATGCAGTTTCAGGTAGTCACGCTGGGTCGCCATCTATCGTGGGACGTATTTATACATGACGAGGGCCAGTGCGCCGAACATGACGTTCGGTATCCAGACCGATAGCTGGGGGGTTAGCAACTCACTCCCATTCTCGGCATACGTTCGGAAAACGGTAAAGAAAATGATAAACACAAACGACAATAAAAATCCCAGCGCGATCTGCACACCCGTGCCGCCACGGCTTTTCCGGGACGCAACGATCGCGCCCATGAAAACCAGGATAAAGATCGTGAAAGGTGCCGCATAACGGGTGTACTTCTCTACTTCGTACACCTCGATACCGGTAGATCCCCGCGCGCGAAGGGTTTTGATATAAGCGTTTAATTCGGTGAGCGTCATGCCATCGTATTTGCGGTGATCGCTTTCGAATTCTTTGGGGTGGATAACGAGCGCGGTATCCATTTCTGCACCGACTGTCAGCTGCTCGGGGGAAGTGACGGTTTTAGTAGTGGCAAAGGCGGTTGATTCCGGATGCGCGGTTGTCTCGAAGATGCGTTCGATTTTACGGAGCTTCCATTCGCGCAAAGTCCATCGCTGTTTCACGGAGTCCCACTGGATGCGGTTCGCCGTAAGCTTTTCAATCAGCTTGTTGTCCTCGAACTTCTCGAGCGTGAAGTGGTATCCGGTTTGATTGCTGTTGTTATAGCTCTGCATGTACAGGTAGGTGTCCGGCGCAACCTGGATGTGTATATTTTTTTTATCGAAGTAATATTTGGTCTTCAGATATTGCACTTCAAAGGCGAGGCGTGATTTACTGGCATTCGGGATAACCCAACCGTTGAGGATAAAACTGGTTGCCGCTACCAGCAGCGCGCCGATGAAATAAGGAAGCAGCATCCTGCGGAAGCTTACGCCGCTGCTTAGAATAGCAATGATCTCGGTATGACCCGCCATCCGCGCCGATACATATACCGTTGCAATGAAGATCGTTATGGGCGTGATCAGGCTGCCGATCCATGGAATAAAGTCCAGATAATAACCGGCAATCTGCCCTGCGGAGACCTGGGCCTTTGCCAGCTTGTCCATCTTCTCAGTCAGATCGATCACGGTAATAACGGCAAGCAGGATCAGAACCACGAAGATAAACGTGCTGAGAAATCGCTTGAGAATATATTTATCGATCAGCTTCATTACCGGTCTTGCTACAGTCTTGTCGATACTTTTTTAACCATACCTTCTTTCCAGGCCGCGAAATTTCCGGCGATGATCTGTTTCCGGGCCTCCTTCACCAGCCAAAGGTAAAACGTAAGGTTGTGAATGGAAGCAATTTGCGCGCCCAAAATCTCTTTATTAATGACCAAATGCCGGAGATAGGCCCTGGAGTAAAAGGTGCTCGCATAACCTCCCAGCGCCGCGTCAATCGGAGAAAAATCCGCCTTCCATTTTTCATTGCGGATATTGATAATGCCTTCAGTGGTAAAAAGCATACCATTGCGTGCATTTCGCGTAGGAAGCACACAATCGAACATGTCAACTCCTAGCGCGATACACTCCAGTATGTTTTCGGGCGTGCCGACGCCCATCAGGTAACGCGGCTTGCTGTCCGGCAGAATGTCACACACCAGGCTGGTCATGGCATACATATCCTCATGGGGCTCACCAACCGACAGACCGCCGATGGCATTGCCTGGTTGATCCTGCTGCGCGATGAAATGCGCCGACTCCTCACGGAGATCCTTATAGACGCTTCCCTGTACAATGGCGAAAAGTGCCTGATCAAATCCATAGCGGGGAGAAGTTTCCGTCATGCGCTTAACACAACGCGTCAGCCACTGGTGCGTGAACGCCAGCGAATCTTTCGCATACCGGTATTCGCAGGGGTAAGGGGTGCACTCGTCGAATGCCATGACGATGTCCGCACCGATCACGCGTTGAATGTCAACGACGTTTTCGGGTGTGAAGTGATGTTTCGACCCGTCGATATGCGATTTGAATGTTACGCCGTCGCCAATGATCTTCCTGTTCTCGGCAAGGGAATAAACCTGGTACCCCCCGCTGTCGGTCAGGATGGGCCTCGTCCAGCCGTTGAACCCATGCAGCCCTCCGGCTTTTTCCAGGATTTCGAGACCCGGACGGAGATAAAGGTGATACGTATTCCCCAGGATAATCTCGGCCTGGATGTCATTTTCGAGTTCGCGCTGGTGAATGGCTTTAACCGATCCCGCCGTTCCAACAGGCATGAAGATAGGCGTTTGAATATCGCCGTGGCCGGTTTGGAGTATGCCGGCCCTTGCGGATGACCGCGGATCGGTTGCAGTAAGTTGAAATTTCATGCTGTACGTTCCCGCAAAAATAGTAGAATCGGCGGCTTTCTTTGCCGGTTCGATCCCCCTATCTTCAGGCGCAAAGAATCCCCATGCTACAGCGGCCGTTGTTTTCCAGGTTCAGTTTGTTTTGGACCGGCCTGATATTCGCCTTTCTGTTCGCCCTCGCGCGCGGCACGGCAATGCTTCAAAATACGCTCGCTTTTTTGCTTCCGCTCAGTTTCGTCATTATGACATTGCTGCCGTTTGTCTTTCTTACCAGAGAGGGCAGGAAAGCAGCAGGAATTTCCAAGGCACAGCATTCCAGTTTTTATTTAACAGCCGTGATCTGGGGTATTGCACTGGCGGTCTGCTGCTATGGCTTGGGCACGATGCTGTTCGATTATTCTGAGGACCATTGGTTCATGACTATTAAAAGGTTCTATCAGCAGAACCCCGGCTACAATGCGAAGGAATCTTTGTTCGGGTTGTTCCTGATATTCACCATCCCCGCCATGATTTTTAGTCCATGGGGTGAAGAGATATTTTTCCGCGGCTTTCTTCACCTTGCTTTGCAGCAGAAAGTGAGTGATAAAAACAGCGGGCTTATTGAGGCAGCAATTTTTGGAATCGTCCATGTGTTTCACCATGGCCTTGTGATGCAACAGGGGCAGATAAGGTTTTATCCGCTTTCGGGACTGATATGGATCGTGTTAATGTTCGGGGTGGCAATGGCATTTCTTTGGCTGAAAAGAAAAAGCGGCTCGATTTATCCGGCGATCGTGGCGCACGCCATTTTTAATCTGACCATGAACTGGATCATTTTTTACCAGATGCCGGACTAGTCATCCGATAAGACAGTGGTGCGGGATACCATGTCTGAACCAGACAGTCTTATACCATCGTCGCCGCGTGCTTCTTTTGCGGGATGTATACTAATGGATGCCCGAGCCGAGATAAGAGTCGATATTCTGCTGGGTGATAACCTCGAGCGGAAAAAGGTCGGTGCCCGGCGCGTTTTTCTTAAACATGAGGTAATTGACGAGATGACTTATGCCGAGGGAAGCCTGGCGCTTGGGATTTTGATTGATGAGAAAGTCAATGGTGCCGGATCTTAAATAACGAAGGTTTTCCTCCAGCATGTCATAACCCACCAAGCGTATATTTTTCTTCCCCAGTTTCTCGAGGTGGGAAGCGGCTACCGCGGTGCCTTTCGAGGTACTGACGAAGATGCCCCGGAGGTCAGGGTTTTTCAGGAGTTCTTCCAGTGTTTCACGAAAGGCTGGATCTTTGACATTTACGTTGAAATCGACGATGGAAAAATTCACCGTTCCTTTTTCCTTAAAGAACTCACGGAATCCTCTTTCTTTTTCAAGCAAGTGAACTGACTCGTGGATATCTTCATCAATATGAAGAACGGCCAGTGTACCAGGTTCATGCTGGCCAATGTTCATTAGTTCCGCACCTACTCTTCCGCTTTGATACAGATTCTGACCGATAAAAGTCAGCGGCTTTGCCTCGGGAATGTTCGTGTTGAAGAGTACATAGGGCGTCTCGCTGGCATGAAAGAGTTCAAATACCGGTAACGCTTCGTGATAAAAGATCGGCGCAATCAGGATGGCGTCCGGACTGGCTTCATGGACAAGTCTGGCCGTTTTCTGAAAGGAGTCCTTATCCTGGAGATCAAAAAGAAACAGTTCGACACGTATACCATACTGCTCCCACTCCATCTGTGACTGTAATATTCCAAGGTTCGCCTGCGACCAGTAGGGGTCTAGCTTCGGGTCCGGCAGCAGCGCCGCGATCCGGTAGTTCTTGTTTGTTCCGAGGGTTCGTGCAATAAGGTTGGGCTTGTAATCGATTTGTTCCATTACAGCTGTCACCTTCTTTAATGCTTCCTCCGACACCCGGCCCCGGTTGTGCAGGACCCGGTCGACCGTTCCTACCGACACGCCCGCCAGTTTGGCAATGTCCTTAATACGGATGTTTTTAAGCGTCATAACAATGAAGTAAGCAATATTTGAGCGCGCTCAGACGGCACGATACAGCTAATCTATGTGTTTTCGCGCACAAAGTAAATGTGTGCGGACACATTTTTTGATTTTCTTGCTTTTATTTAACTGTTTATATATTTTTATCAAAGCGATTGAACATCGGACGGTCCGAAGATGCTCGTGGGCTGCAACGCCTGGAGCATTTCCCGCCAGCCGACAGTACAATCAAAAGAAACTAAGATTTGGTGCTAGGTATGAAGACGTGTGCATCTTAGCATCAAAAACTAGGTTTGTTTGGTTATATATGGGAAGAAGCCGCCTCTCACCGGGGCGGCTTTCTTTATGATCGGGACGTTCACGCTAGCTGGTTCGGGCCTTTGACGTCAGAAGTTAAGGGTCAGGTGGCCGGCAGGGCATGTTTTTTTTATGCTGTGTTTCAAACATACAACGGCCATGAGAAAGACACGAAGAAATATTCCCGACGCGTTCTCTCCGCAGAACCTTCCCACATCATCGCCCATCATCAACCCAAGCGAGGAGTCTGGTAAGCGGCATGAGGACAGTATAACAGAAGAAGATATTATTAATGATCTCAAAATCAACAAAGATCAGGCGGGCCGGCGTTCAGACAGGGATCGCGATGCCGCGCGTGAAGAC
>DASPJC010000082.1:0-3187 GCA_035628815.1 Ohtaekwangia sp.
AGTTACAGAGCCAGGCCAATGAAGTAAAGCGCCGTGTCACGTTGCCGACCACGCATCCTGATCACATGCCGCTCGATCCTCCCGAACTGACCCACGAAGAAATCCATGCCATCAGCTGCTGGGTACAACAAGGCGCGCCTATCGATAATTAATACGATCATGAAGAAGACCCTCTCTATATTATTCGTCTCCCTGAGCATCAGCGCCGTTGCGCAGAAGTATGTCACCGAGAAAAGCTTTGTTTCCTTTTTTTCCGACGCTGCTATTGAGGATATCACGGCAGACAATACGAAGTCGAGCGGCATCTTTAATTTGGCAACCTCGGATATCGCCTTTTCGATCCCGATCAAGGAGTTTGAATTTGCCAAATCACTGATGAAAGAACACTTCAATGAGAAGTACATGGATACCGAAAAATATCCACGATCAACCTTCCAGGGCAAGGTATCCGGGTTTGATCCGCAGGGCTCGGGCGTTCAGCAGGCCAAGGCCACTGGTAAACTTACCATTCATGGCGTAACCAAAGATGTGGAGCTTCCCGGAACAATAGAAAAACAAGGTGACAAGCTGCGCCTTAAATCCAAGTTCATGGTGAAGCTCGAAGATTACAAAATTGCCATACCCCAGTTGCTCTGGCAGAATATTGCTGAGCAGGTAGAGGTCACGGTTGATTTTGTGTTTAAACCTCAATAGATTGTAGGAAACATCTATGCGCCATGAAATTTTTTAAAGTTCTGCTGATCGTTTTTTTTGCGACGCCCTTCACCGCATTCTCACAACGGTTCTTTGCGGAGAAATCACAGATCAGGTTTTTTTCCGATGGGATAGTGGAAGATATCAGCGCTGAAAACACCAAGGTCACCAGTATCTTCGATGCGAAGGGTGACATCGCTTTCCTGATGAGCATGAAGGATTTCCAGTTTGAAAAGAAACTTATGCAGGTACATTTTAACGAGAAGTACATGGAATCCGAAAAATTTCCCAAGTCCTCGTTCCAGGGAAAGATCTCCGGCTTTGACCCGTCGGCTTCCGGACAACAACCGGTAAAAGCCACAGGAAAGCTTTCAATTCACGGCGTTACAAAGGATGTCGAAATGCCCGGTACGATAGAGGTCGCCGGAAATCAGGTGTTGATGAAGTCGACCTTTAAGGTCAAGCTCATAGACTACAATATCAAGGTACCCCAGATCGTGTGGCAGAATATTGCCCAGGAGGTAGAAGTCAGTGTCGATTTAACTTACAGACCGCTCTAATGAAGCTTATGAAAAAAATAATTTTACTTGCCTTTTCTTTTGCGCCACTTTTTGTTTCCGCCCAGGACGACCTTTTGAGCGAGCTTGACAAAACCGCACAGGAGGGTACCGACTATACCATAGCCACATTTAAGGGAACCCGCCTGGTAAACGGGCACAGCATTGAAACCAAAAACGCTGGCTCGCTTGAGTTCATTTTTCAGCATCGTTTCGGTGCGGTGAACGGAGGGCTTTATGAGATGTTCGGATTGGATGAAGCCTTTGTCCGCCTCGGTCTCGATTACGGGATTACTGACAGGCTATCCGTAAGCATTGGACGGAATTCCGCCGATAAGATCATGGATGGATATCTGAAATACAAAGTACTTCGTCAAAGCACGGGCGAAAAAGCGTTTCCATTTTCAGTCACCGCGCTAGGTGGGATGGCCTACAGCATTTTTCCAAAAAAGGATAATGAACCGGAGGGTTTTGAAACAGTGGATCGCCTTTCGTACACCGGACAGCTGCTGATCGCCAGGAAATTCTCTTCCGCCGTATCGTTTCAGATCATGCCGACCTTCATTCATAAAAATGCCGTCAACAAAGCCGTCGAGGAGAACAACCATATCGCTATTGGCCTCGGTGGAAGAATCAAGCTGACGAAAAGTGTAGCCATTACCAGTGAGTACTATTACAGGCTCGATCCTCCGGACAACGATCTTTTAATTGACGGGCAGAAACGATACAATGCCATCGGTTTCGGGGTAGATATCGAAACCGGCGGTCACGTTTTCCAGCTGATCATGACCAATACTTCCAGCCTCACCGAACGCACCGTGATCACGGAAACGACCGGTGACTTTTTCGACGGCGACATACACCTGGGCTTCAACGTGACACGCACGTTCCAGTTGAAAAAAAGGAAGTGATTGGGGGTAGCGACGTTGCAGTAACAACACAGTTTTTTACATTTAAGCCACAGATCGCCTAATTGTAAAAGATTGCTACTCGTCTTCATCGTTCTCTATCTGGTGCTGACGGTCCTGATAGGTTTTTGGGCCTCACGAAGGGTGAGGACATCCGGAGATTATATGTTGGCCGGGCGAAGTCTTCCGCTGGTCCTGAGCGCCTCAGCGCTGTTCGCTACCTGGTTTGGTTCTGAAACCGTTTTCGGCGCATCTTCCGAATTCCTCAAAGAAGGCCTTTACGGTGTCATCGAAGATCCGTTTGGCGCGGCGCTCTGCCTGATCCTCTTCGGAGCTTTCTTCGCGCGCCGGCTTTACAAAATGAATCTCCTCACGCTGGGAGATTTTTTCAAGGTTCGCTACGGCCGGGGTACGGAACTAACCGCGAGCCTTTTTCTGGCGCTGCCCTATGTCGGTTACATTGCCGCACAGCTTGTCGCGATGGGGCTGATACTCACCGCCGTTACGGGAATGGCAGTGTGGCAGAGCATACTGATCAGTGCCGGGATCGTCACCATTTATACCTTTGTCGGCGGAATGTGGGCAATCTCGATTACCGATTTTATTCAAAGCGTTATCATCATTGCCGGGCTGGTCGTGGTTGCTGTTACGCTCGTGAACACGGCGGGTGGCGTAGGCGTTGTGCTGCAGGACGTTCCTGCGGGCGACTTTCGTTTTTTACCCGATCCGGACCTTAAAGATATCGTCACTTACCTGGGTGCGTGGTCGGTGCTGGGTCTGGGATCAATACCTTCCCAGGATATCTTTCAGCGATCCATGTCTTCAGGATCCGTAAGAACGGCGGAATGGTCCTGTTACATTGCGGCGTTCCTCTACCTGACGATTGCGATGCTGCCGATCTTTATTTGTCTGTGCGCCCGCCACCTTTACGGAAATCAACTGGGAGGTGATACGCAACTCGTGCTGCCGAACATGGTGCTGCGCCATACGGCCTTGCCGGTTCAGATCCTGTTTTTCGGCTCATTGTTG
>DASPJC010000083.1:0-4819 GCA_035628815.1 Ohtaekwangia sp.
CCAGCATTCAGAATCCAGCCTGCGCGCGCTGGCCCTGCGCACGGGCTGCAGGCAGCATCCGGCAGCCTGAATTTTATTGACAATTGCCCGGGGACGAGTATATTTGCCCCTTATGGCCATACTGAGTTATCTTATCTGGAACTGGGATCCCGAGATTTTTTCGATCGGAACGTTTGCCCTTCGGTGGTACGGGTTGTTTTTTGCGCTGGGCTTTCTCATCAGCCAGCAGATTCTCTATTACATGTTCAGGAAGGAGGGCAAGCCGGAAAGCGACGTCGATACCCTTACAATCTATATGATCGTGGCAACCATCATCGGCGCGCGGCTCGGTCATGTGCTTTTCTATCAACCGGAAATTATTTTCGAAGAACCGCTCAGCATTTTCCTGCCGTTCGAGTTCAGTCCTTTCCGTTTTACAGGGCTGCAGGGACTGGCCAGTCACGGTGCAGCAATTGGTATCCTGTTCGCGCTATGGCTTTACAGCCGGAAAAAAAAACCGGGTCAGAATTACATTTTCGTCCTCGACCGTATCGTTATACTCATCGCCATGACCGGCGCATTGATCCGACTGGGTAACTACTTTAACAGCGAGATCATCGGGAAGCCGACCGACAAGCCGTGGGGCATCGTGTTCGTGCATGAACTTACGGAAGCCTTTGAGGATGAAAGGTTCGACAGCGATAAAATTGTATCGTCTGTGACCTACATCAAGAACGATACTATTCCGGCCGAGCCCAATGGCCTCAAGCCGATCTCCGTGTATGTATTCTTCAAGCCGGAAGCATCGGAAGCCGCCATCAACAGCCTGCTCGTTGAGAAAATACGACCGGTCCTGAATAACAGGCTATATCGTTTTTTCCGGCCAGAAGTAAGGCTGGACTACCAGGTTGCCAAACCAGACGAGAATGGGTTCGTTGCAAAAATTCAGGTTATGGGCATTGCGCGGCATCCGTCGCAGCTCTACGAGTCGATTTCTTATGCACTGCTGTTCATATTTTTGATGTGGCTGTGGGTGCGTCATAAGGAGAACCTGGTGCCCGGACGGGTTTTTGGAATTTTTCTGATCTGGACCTTCGGGATGCGTTTCATAATCGAGTTTCTGAAAGAACCTCAGGAAGCGTTTGAGGCCAGTTTGCCAATCAACATGGGCCAGATCCTCAGCATACCGCTCATCGTGGCCGGTGTGGTTATCCTCGTACTTTCGTTTAGAAAAAAAGACGGGTCCAAAGCCTGAATTCTAAAAAAGTAACGTTTAAATTGTTGGGTTAGTGGGGGTTATTCGCGTTACAGAATGCTGGTATTCATCTTCGGTATTGTCAGTCTGTTTTCTTCCGGCAAAAACGGTGAACCGGCAGGTTTTCCCGCACCATCAGATACCCTCAGGCTGCAACGTCATGCTACGGTTTCCACCGACACGACCGGCCGTTTTCTGCGCATCAACCGCATTTTTATTGTCGGTAATCGCATCACCCGCGACCAGATCATCCTGCGTGAACTTTCGTTGAAGACGGGTGACATTGTGTACAGCGAAGACCTGCCCGGGATGCTGACGCTGGATGAAAAAAAACTGATCAACACCCGCCTTTTCAACACAGCTGAGATCCGCACGCTTGAAATGGAGGAAAACAATGTCGATCTCGTGATCGACCTGAACGAACGCTGGTATACTTTTCCGGTTCCCATATTCGAGCTGTCGGATAGAAACTTCAATGAATGGTGGCAGACCTATAATCACGACCTGCGCCGTATAAATTTCGGGTTGCGCCTTTTTCAATTCAACATGCGGGGAAGAAACGAGACGTTGCGACTCGTAGCGCAATTTGGATTTCAGAAAAGATTCGAGGTGTCGTACCGCATCCCCTATATCGACCGGAAACAGAAACAGGGGCTTGGTTTCGACTTCGATTTTTCAGAAACGAAAAACCTCCCTTACCAAACGGAAGATCACAAACTGGTATTTCTCAAGGCACCGAACGTCCTGCGAACCATGCGGGGCGGGGCGATCACGTATACCTATCGGAATTCGTTTTACGATTTTCACAGTCTTAAACTGGAATTCCGCAGCACTTCGATTACCGATACCATCGCTTCTCTAAATCCGCATTTCATCGCGCCGGGAAAAAAAAGTCAGCGTTACGGCGCATTGAGCTACCAGTTCACTTCCGATCATCGCGATTATGTGGGATATCCACTGCACGGATATTATTTTAATACTGCCCTTATCCGTACAGGGCTTACGGCCGCGGACGATGTAAGCAAGGTGGAAGCGACGGTGAACTATTCCAAGTTCGTCGACCTGAACAAGGGGTTCTTCCTGTCCAACAACGTCGTGGGCTACTGGAGCTCACCTGAACGCCTGTCCTACAATGCTTATGGAGCATTGGGCTACCGGAAACAATTTGTGCGGGGATATGAGATCTACGTTATAGAAGGCCCGCAGTATTTTCTGAATAAGACCACTTTCAAAAAAAGGATTTTTTCGCGGGTGTATAATTGGAAGGCGATGCCCATCCAGCAGTTCAGGCATATTCCCTTTGCAGTTTACCTGAAAACCTACGCCGACCTGGGCTATGTCAATAATTACCCGCGGTATGATCGGGAACAGGTCAATACCACATTGACCAACAAGCTGCTGACCGGCGCGGGATTTGGCGTCGATATCGTCGGATCCTATGACACGGCATTGCGGATTGAATACTCTTTCAACGGACTGGGTGAGCGCGGATTGTTCATCCATATCAAACGGGAATTTTAATTCAGTAACGCCACTTCCTTTTTGCACCGTTCTTACTATAGCGAAACCAATCCCCTGTTCTTTCCCCATCGTCATAGTACCCCGAATAGGCCAGCCTTCCTTCTCCATCATAAAATTTCCAAAGACCGGTTTCTTTACCCTTCTCGTAGGATCCTTCCTGTAACAATATCCCCTGGTCATTGTAAACCCTGATCTCACCGTGTGTAAATCCACCACGATACGAGACCGACCGCTCAATATTTCCATTGGGATGGTAAAAAAACCATACACCCGCGTAGCTATTTTCCTGATAAAGTCCTTCCTTTTCTTTTGCGCCGGTTGGATAGAAATACTGTGCTGAATCCTGCAGGGTTCCTTCCTGCCAGTTTTCCCGCGCCTGAACAGTTCCATTATCATAGTAGTATGTCACCGCACCATCCAATGCGCCGTTTTTAAAATGTTCTTCGGCCATGGGGTTACCGGAGGGATACTGATAATACCATGTACCTTCCTTTTGTCCATTCACCATCACACCGGATGATTTCATCGTGCCCGACGGATACGTCGTCACAACTTTATCCTGGGCCGATAAACTTCCCGCTACTGCCATCAAGAAAACCAGATCCTTCAACATCGGCGATACTTTTTCGCTAAATTAAAATGTTATTACAAAACCGTTGTGTTAAAAATATTATCTGTTGCATACCTGATATGCACCGTGCACGCTTTGCAATCGCAGAGCGTCCACACCCTGATCGGGTCCCGCGCACAGGGACTAGCATATGCCTCCGCTTGCCTCGAAGATGAGTGGTCTGTTTTTAACAATGTCGCCGGAATGGCAACAGTGAAACAGATGACCGCAGGTTTTACCTATGCATCACATCCTTCGTTGACATCTTTTAATCGCATGGCCGCGGTTTTTGTTACGCCTGTTCCGCTGGGAACCGTCGCCGCCGGTATTTATCGGTTCGGTGACGATCTTTATAGCGAGCAGCTTCTCGTGGCTGGCTATGCGAACAGTTTCGGACTTGCATCGCTCGGCATGAAAGTCCAGTACGTTCAATACCGGACCGAAGGTTATGGCACGGCAAGCGCCGTGAGCCTGAGTTTCGGAGGCATTGCGCGGATCACATCTAACCTGGCCGTCGGCGCCCACATCATGAATGTAACGCAACCAGAAATCGCCACGGAAGATAAGGAAAGGTTACCCGTGATATTAACAGCAGGCGTGTCATTCACGCCCTCCGAAAAATTATTTCTCACCACGGAAATCGAAAAAGATCTTGACTATGATTTCACCTGGAAATCAGCCTTCGAGTACCGGCCGTTAAAAAAGTTTGTATTTCGCTCCGGCTTCAACATTCGTCCGGATGCCGGCTTCATCGGTGTTGGTTTCGTGCCAACCCGCTATACAATAGATTACGCGCTGCGTTACCAGCCCGGATTTGGCGCATCCCATCAGGCGACCGTTGTGTATCAATTCAAGGCATCAAAAAAATGAGGACGTTCTTCACATTAATACTGGGCAGCGTCATAGCAGCTGCGGCCGGGCAGAATTTTCCACGCCAGGAATTCGACCTGCAACAAATTACCGACAACCTTTATGGTACACCTGACCAGGAGTTGTCATACGAGGAGATCCATGAAAATCTTCTGCAGCTATTGTCACAACCGCTGGATATCAACCAGGCTACCACCGAAGAACTTCGCGCCCTTAAATGGCTGTCGGAGGTTCAGCTTAACAATTTGAGTGAATACCGACGCAGTACCGGGAATTTGCTTTCGGTGTACGAATTACAGGCGGTACCTGGTTTTGACCTGAATACCATTTACAATATCATTCCGTTTGTTACTGTGCACGATCCCCTGGCCGGCATCGACCGGTCCCTCCTGCGGCGCATCCAAACGGAGGGCGACAATTATTTCCTGGTGCGGTTCGAGCGGACCTTGCAGACAAAAAAAGGTTTCAAACCGGAAGCAGGCGATGCCGGTTTTACCGGTGCGCCCGGGAAACTGTATGCACGGTTCCGTTCAAGCAGGCCGGGAGATTTCAGTTTCGGATTCACCATGGAGAAGGATGAGGGC
>DASPJC010000084.1:0-3198 GCA_035628815.1 Ohtaekwangia sp.
GCCGGCTTTCTCCAGTACCTTGACTGAAACGGTATTGACGGAATAGGCGAGCCCACCCGCCATAGAGTACTTCAATTCATAATTCTCCTCCCCTGAATTGGTCGGTGTCCATTCCTCCATGTCGGAATAAATGATCTTTTCAGCGGAGATGTAATCGCAGGGTGCCACGCCGTTTTCCAGGGCGGCGGCATACACGATCGGTTTAAAGGTAGAACCGACCTGGCGCCGGGTTGATTGCCTGACGTGGTCGAATTGGAAATAGTGATGTTTGATGCCGCCTACCCATATGCGGACAGCGCCATCGTGCGGGTCTACCGCCAATACGCCAGCATTCAAAAAACGGAGGTAGTGCTCGATTGAATCCAGCGGGCTCATCGTCGTTTCCTCCTCGCCCTGCCAGGTGAACACGCTCATCAGTACGGGCGTCGTCATGATCTTGTCGATCTCGTCGTCCGGCACGCCGCGTGTCTTCAGTCTTCGATAGCGATCTGATTTTCTTACGGCATCTTTCACCACCGACGGCCGGTTATGCCAGGGCGTGCGTTTGCCCCAATGACGTTCGAATTTATCCTGGATCACCGCCATCTGGCTGCGCATTGCCGATTCGGCATGGGCCTGTAGCCGCGCATCAATTGTCGTATAGATTTTCAATCCGTCGGTGTACAAATTGAAAGGTTCTCCATTGGCCTTCGTGTGTGTTTTGCACCATGTCGTCAGCTCTTCCCGGAGGTAATCGCGGAAATAGGGAGCTAATCCTTCGTGGTGGGTGATCTTGTTGTAGTCGAGTTTTAATGGCACTTCCTGAAGCGAATCCGCAGCCGCCTTTTGTAACATACCATACTTCGCCATCTGGGCAATTACAACATTTCTCCTCCCTGCAGCGCGTTCGGGAAAAATGCGGGGGTTATACGTATACGTCGCCTTCAGCATACCCACTAGCACCGCACCCTGCGCTATGGATAATTCGCGGGTGGGTACACTGAAAAAGCGCTGCGACGCCGTTTCGATTCCGAATGTATTGTCACCAAACGGGATGGTGTTAAGGTAGAGTGTTATCAGCGCATCCTTGTCGTAAATCTCCTCCAGCCGGGAGGCGACGATCATCTCGCGAATCTTGTTCACGGGCAGGGACAGGAAAAGATATTCCCGACGGGGAAACAGGTTCTTGGCCAGCTGTTGGGTGATGGTGCTTCCGCCACCGGACGATTCCTGGCCCATCAGGATACTTTTAACAAATACCCGCGCAAAGCTTCTCAGGTCGATACCACTGTGATCATAGAACCGGACATCCTCGGTAGCCAGCACGGCATTGATAACATGTTTGGGAATGGATTCAAACGAGACATCCGATCGTTCCTGGACAAAGTATCGCCCCAGTAAAACACTATCGGCGCTGTAAACCTCCGTCGCCACGGGGTTCTGCACTTTCTGCAAATACTCGCGGTCCGGTAGTTCACCCAGGAGCCCGCTCCAGACCAGCAGGAAGAGCAGCAGCACGGCGGAGACCGGAACGCCAATAAAAAGAAATCCAACGATCAGGATTTTCCCGACGTTGGATTGCTTTAGAAAAAACTGTTTAACCTTACCTATCCACAAGCGTACCTGACCAAAAAATCGATTCATCATTAAATCCCCTGTCGACTCATTAAAAATTTAATGCCCCAATGTTACCGATTTTCGGGCAATCAAGGCGCACAGTTTTTCATTTCGTTACTTCGCGAGAAACGCGGACAGCATCCAGTGGTGCTTTTCTATGCTGCTGATAAATCTTTTCATCATCTCTTCCGTGCCGGAGTCGCTTTGCTCGATGGAAACCTCCACTACAGAAAACATGTACTGGAGCAGTATCCGGTAGTCGCTCAACACTTCGCGCACCATGATGTCCGACTTAAGGTCCGTCTGCGTCTCTTTGATCTCGGAGATCTCAAGATAGTCCTTCATGGTACTCAGCGGCGTCTTCCCAAAAACACGGATGCGCTCGGCAATCGCGTCGATGTTATCCCGGGCCTCATTGTATTGCAGTTCAAACTGGTCGTGCAGGTCAAAAAAATCGGAGCCTTTCACATTCCAGTGGTAGTTCCTCAGTTTTTGATAATGCACGCTGTAGTTCGCGAGCAGTTCGTTCAAGACGATGGAGATCCGTTCTGTCTCCTCGGTCGTCCAGCCCAGCTTTACAGGTTTTGATTTTGCAAGCCTGTTGTCGAGCTGGGTCTGCGGCACATTTTGTATATCCTGGATCGATTGCATAGTCGTAAAATTGTTGATACAGCCGAACAGGGTCAATAACTATTCCAAAGTGCAAATCTCCCTTCGGACGGGTGTATTCAGCTAGTGGAGTAGAAAAAGTTGCACAAACCGTGGTAATCCTCTACAACTGGCAGCTGAAAACCACGCTTTTATACAACTTTCAGGCTGTGTTCCGGGGTTTTTATTATGGTACGAGAATGTATACTCATCACCGTATAACGGAATTACAAACAACGAAACGAAACATGGAAGCCAGTAAAGAAATCCTCGAACTAGAAGAATGGGATATCTTCCGTCAGATTAAAAAAGAACTCTCCGTTGAGAGTTCAACGGAAGCCGTACAACTCGTCGCTTCGGTTCTTCACGCTCTCCGTCAAACGCTTTCGGTCCAGAATGCCACAGCGCTGATCAACAAGCTTCCGGATTTCCTGAAGCTTATCTTTGCGGCCAACTGGAAACGTGATGAGCCCCAGGTGAAAATTGAACACCTCGATGAATTCGTCAACCTGGTGATGGAGCGCGACCGTAAAAGCAAGAAATTCCTGTTTAAAAGTGATGACGTATTCGTATTGTCTGTAATTATTTTAACATTGAAGAGACTGTACAAGGTAGTGGATCTGGACACCTTCGAAGGTGTCAGCCCTGCCTTCCGGCAGGAATTACGCGAGGTGCCAGCGGAAGCTGCTGCTGCATAACCCATAAATCAGATGCGCCCCATTAAAATGCGCAGAAAGGTAATCATCGTTATTCTTTCTGTGATCCTTATTACGTTGCTTCTATTCTTCACGGGGCGGTATATTTTCCTGGAACAGATCCGCAAGGCACTGTACACACGGCTCGATGATCTTCGTAAGCAAAATATTTTTATCAGTTTTAAATCCGCCGTGGTCAACCCCTGGAGCGGTGACATTAATATCAGCGAACTATCTATAGGGATTGGCGACTCGCTCA
>DASPJC010000085.1:0-2501 GCA_035628815.1 Ohtaekwangia sp.
AATAAGATACCCAAAGACCGGTTGCTCCTCCTGAATAAAGATATCACGGGTATCGACGGCGAGTATGGATGCGTTTTTGAAGATTTTGAACTCGACATCCACCAGGCCTTGTACACGGGCATCGACAAGATCAGGAAATACAAGAAATTATATCTGGTATTCCCCACCGAAAATTTTTATTGCTCCGGGATCAAAACAGGCTTTATCAATTTCTGCGAAGAGGAAGGTTTCGAGTATGAAATCATTGACCGCGCCGCGCAGCACGAAGTGAACTCCCGCGAACTGTACGTCGTGATTGAAGAGTCCGACCTCGTGGAGATCATTAAAAAAGCATCTGCGAAAAATCTGAAGCTGGGCAAGAATGTCGGCGTCATTACCTACAACGATACTCCTTTTAAAGAGATCCTCGCCGGTGGTATTGCTGTCCTGAGCACCGATTTCACGCAGATGGGTGAAACCATGGCCGACATGGTGAAGGCTCACTCACGGAAAAAAGTAAAGAATCCGTTTAAGCTGATATTGCGGCAATCTATCTGACGCCCGTCGGGAAAAAATATGGCAGGATAGTGATCTATCCTGCCATATTTTTTTTTTACGCGCCCGTAATGACTTCTTACCTGGGAAATGATGCCGGCAATCCGCCATCCACATTCAGCATGTTACCGGTTGACTTGTTCAATAATCCGCTCACGAAGACAAACACGGTGTTAGCGACATCCGCAGGATACAAAACTTCCTTCAGCAACGTACGGTCTGCATAGAACCGCGGCAGGTCCTCCTCCGGAACACCGTAAGCATTTGCCCGGTCACTCGCCCACCCGCTTTGCCAGATCTTGCTGTCCACAATGATCGCATCGGGATTGACAGCATTCACGCGGATCTTGTCACCGCCAAGTTCCGCCGCGAGCAAGCGCGTCATGTGCAGTTGCGCGGCCTTGGCAGAACCGTAACCTGCGTTCTTAGGGCCCGACACCAGCGCATTCTTACTGACAATATTGATAATATCGCCGCCGATCTGCTGCGCCTTCATCACCTTCACACCGGCCTGCGAAACAAGAAACTGTCCTTTTACCAAAATATCATACAGGCGGTCCCACTCCTCCTCCGTGTGCTCGGTGAAGCCACGTGATATGGAAATGCCAGCATTGTTGACCACAAGGTCCACACCACCGTACGCAACGGAAATTTTTTGAATCGCCTCCCGGATGCTGGCCGCCTGGGTAACATCAATCGTCATCGCGATATACTGGTCCTTTTTGTTCAACCCGGCAAAATCTTCCTGCGCGGCCAGAAGCCTTTCTTCGTCGTTGTCACAGATAACAACACATGCACCTTCCGCGATAAATTTTTCCGCTATTGCTTTTCCGATGCCACCCGCACTACCCGTGATCAACGCAACCCTGCCGGTAAGCGGTTTATCCGGCGGCATGCGCTTCAGTTTGTCTTCCTCCAACTGCCAGTATTCAATATTAAAAGCTTCCTGCAACGGAAGACTCATGTAGGATGAAACGGCTTCAGCACCCTTCATGACATTAATGGCATTCACATAGAACTCAGCCGATACCCGTGCCGTTGACTTATCCTTAGCAAAGGTGAACATCCCGATTCCAGGCCACAGAATCACGACCGGGTTGGGATCGCGCATTGACGGGCTATCCGCATGCTTATGCTTTTCGTAATATTGCTGGTATTGCGCCCGGTATTCTTCCACCTGGGGCACGATCAGTTTCCGCAGTTCTTCCGGGCTATCCAGTGAAATACTATCGGACAACCGCAACACCATTGGACGGATCTTCGTTCTGAGAAAATGATCAGGACAACTGGTACCCAGAAAAGCCAGCCGTTCCAGGTCATGACTATTCACAAACTCCAATACGCGCTCGTCGTCCGTAAAATGACCTACCATGCGCTTGTGACTTGAACACAGGCCGCGCAACACAGGGGCTACTGCCGCAGCTTTTTGTCTTCGGATTCGGGCGTCGACAGGCTGAACCTTAACGCCGCCGAACACCGGCTTCTTTTTTCCATAGTTTTCGTCCAGGTAAGCGGACGCTTTCTCGATAACGTTGAGGCTGTTCATGTAACATTCGTAGGCTGTATCACCCCAGGTAAAAAGACCGTGAGCGCCTAATACAATTCCAGTGATTCCGGGATTATTTTCCACGCACTCCTCCAGTTTCAAACCCAGGTCGAAACCGGGGCGTTGCCACGGAATCCAGGCCAGCTTACCATCGAATAATTTCTGAACGATCTTCTCGCCATCCTTGGCAGCGGCCAGTGCGATCAACGCGTCGGGATGCAAATGATCGATGTGATTGAAGGGAAGAAATGCATGAAGCGGTGTGTCGATCGATGGCGCGCGGGAATCAAGATCGTACAGGCAATGGTATAATAATGCCACCATCTCATCTTCAAATTCCAAACCACGATAACGGTTTTTGAGTGCGTGCATGCGATCGACATACAGGCCAGCCAATCCCTTGCGCGTCAATGTGCCGATG
>DASPJC010000086.1:0-4678 GCA_035628815.1 Ohtaekwangia sp.
GTACCACGATCTGCTGCATGATTTCTATGCCGATATCGCCAATCCTATCCTGGACAACAAAGGCGAGATCGTTCAGTATGTCGGTGACGAGGTGGTGGTCGCGTGGCGACTCGAAGAAGGCGTCGAAAACAGTCAGTGTGTCCGTTGTTTTTTCGATATTAAAGAACACATCCAGCACAATAGCGAAAAGTACCTGCGCCGGTATGGCCTCGTTCCATCATTCAAAGCCGGCATTCATTGTGGTAAGGTCGTTGCGGGGGAGGTCGGTACCATCAAGAGGGATCTGACCTATTCCGGGGATGTATTAAATACTACTTCGCGGATCGTGAGCATGTGCAAAGAACTCAATGCGGAGATCATTTCGTCGTCGAACCTGATGGATAAACTGCATGCTTCCGGAAGCTATGCAGCAATACCGCTGGGCGCTATTAAATTGAAGGGCAAGGCGCAGGAAGTGCTGCTGAATGCCATTATGCCTCTTGCGTTGAAGAGCTGTTAGTGCTAACAGAGGATGAAATTACTACGGAGGTCAGAATATACTTAAAAAAGCTACTAGCCTCTGGCCGTGGGGCCACGAGCTGATAGTCCCAAGGAAAAAAGTTGTTCTGCCGTATCGGCCGCCGGCAAATCCTTTCATGACTGGTTGCCGTTCGTGGTTGTGCTGTCCATCATCTTCATCGTAACCAGCGCGTCTTCCAGTGAACAGGGATTCGGTCCTTCGCCACGGAAGAACCGCGTCACGGCATCAATCATCGGTTGCTGGATGTTCGCCGGATACTCCATTTCGAGTTTTTCTGTTCCGGCGGTAGTTGTGATTTCCAGTGTCGAGGGCTTGAAAAATGAAAAGCGAAGTTTTCCTGCGCTTCCAATAATCTCACAGGTGTCTTCTGTTGCATGCTCCGATACATTGAATGCCCACACACCATTGAGGCAGACGTTGTTTTTGAAAACTGCCTCGAGTAACGTCATGTCCGGGGCGTCATACTGCTCCGATTGGTTGAGCGAGTGCCCGAAGACTTTCTCCGGCGCATCGAAGATCCAATACATAATGTCCAGCTGGTGGGGCGACAGATCATGAAACAGTCCTCCGCCGGAAAATTCGGGTTTGATGCGCCAGTTGTCGCTGGTCCGGGTGATGATCTTGCTTTGGGGCGGTTGCAGCGTCCTGAGCTGGATCAACCGCACCTCGCCGATGGCGCCTTCATGGATCAAGGATTTTACTTTGTTAAAGAGTGGCAATCCCCGCCGGTAATGTGCCACGGACACTTTGTTGTGGTATTGCTTTGTCATCGCGATCATTCTTTCACATGACGCGGCGTTAAGCGTTACAGGCTTTTCCACGTAGACCGGTTTGCCCGCCCGCAGGGCTTCTTCGGTATATCGTTCATGGAGCGAGGGAGGCGTGGCAATATAGATCGCGTTGATGTCCGCGTTATTGATGACCGCTTCAGCCTCGTTGTAGAATTGCGGCACCTGGTGGCGTTTGGCATAATCTTCGGCTTTGGAAAGGTCGCGTCGCATGACGGCAACCAACATGGAATTCGGCACTTTGTTGAAAGCCGGACCGCTTTTTACTTCACAGACATCGCCGCAGCCGATGATGCCCCAGTTTACCGTTCCAGGAATTGATTTCATACCGTTCATAAGATAGTCACAAGGTATTTTAACATGAATGGTTATTTTTATTTACGGCCTTTATGGTGGTTCATCGGAATGTGAAGCTGATGTTTTATGTCGGTTTAGGGTTGATGAAGAACCCAAAGGGCTTTTAAATTTTAACCTCCGGCATTCACGTCTCCCGGAGGTCCTTCAATATACTATAATCGTCCTTGTCAGTGACAACCATGACCGGCTTTTGTATATCATGAAACATGGTTTAAGGAAAGGTACGGGAACGATAACCGAAGTGATACATATGAAAAATAATGTTCACCGCAGAAAATTTCTTGCGTCACTGATGGCGACCCCGATGCTGCTGCCGTCTTTTTCGCGCGCGTCATCTTATCCGATGCAATCGCGCGACAACCGGTTGAGGACAAGTCTTAACGCCTTCTCCTTCAATACCCCATTGCTGGAAGGAAAAATGAATCTCGGTGACATGCTCGAATTTTGCGCCGCCACCGGTTTTGACGGCGTGGACATTACGGGCTATTATTTTAATGGCTATCCCGAAGTTCCGCCCGATGCATATCTTTTTGAAGTGAAGCGGAAAGCTTTTGAACTCGGGCTCGCGATCAGTGGTACCGGTGTCCGGAATGATTTCACCATTCCCGATAAAAAGAGCGCTGGAGGTGGAACTTGCGAAAAAATGGATCGTCGTCGCTGCTAAAATTGGCGCGCCGGTGATCCGGATCTTCGCCGGCAACCAAAAACACGAGGGCTTTGCCAAAGCGCAGGTAACAGACTGGATGCTGGAGGATATCCGAACGTGCGTGTCGTACGGGCAGCAGCATGGTGTGATCGTCGGACTGCAGAATCACAACGATTTTATCCAAACGGCGGATGAGATCAACCGGATCATCGACGCGATTCATTCGCCCTGGCTGGGCATTATTCTGGATACCGGGAGTTATCGTGTGCATGATCCTTACGCGGAAATCGAAAAGTCCATCAGGCACGCCGTTAACTGGCAGATCAAAGAGAAGGTATTTGTTAAAGGCGTTGAAGTGGATACGGACCTGAACCGTATCATCCACATAATCCGGGCTTCCGCTTACAACGGATACCTGCCGATCGAAACGCTGGGTGAGGGCGATCCAAAGACAAAAATTGTTACCTTATTTGAACGACTTAAAAAAGCTATGGTATAGAACGAACATCAACCACATCGCTATGAAATATTCACGAAATAAATTTTTAAAGCTGGCGGGACTGACCGGTGTAGCTTCACTGACGTTATCCCATGTTGTTGCGCGGAATCCTTCATTGCAAAAAAAGGAGCTCACACTGGGGCTGGCATCGTATACATTGAGGAATTTCAAGCTGGAAGATGTGATCAGAATGACACAACGACTGCAGCTGAAAAGTCTTGCGCTGAAAAGCATGCACATGCCGCTCGACAGTTCCCCAGACGATCTCAGAAACGCCGCCACACACGTATCGGCCGCGGGATTGAAGTTGTATGGCGCGGGTGTTATTTATATGAAGACCGCGCAGGAGGTTGAAAATGCTTTTGCTTATGCCAGTCATGCCGGGCTCGAGGTCATCATCGGCGTTCCGGATCATGCGTTACTGCCCCTGGTAAACAAGCTGGTCGAAAAGTACAACATCAGGTTGGCGATCCATAACCACGGACCGGGTGATGACCTGTATCGCAGTCCGGATGACGTCTATGCAAAGGTCAGGGCGCTGGATAAACGGATCGGCCTCTGCATCGACATCGGGCACGTTGTGCGGATCGGGCAGGATCCTGTTCCTATGATTGAGAAATATCAGGACAGGCTATACGATCTGCACATCAAAGATGTCGATAAAGCGCAGGAGGACGGTGGTCCTGTTGAGATCGGCCGCGGCGTGATCGACATTCCAAAAGTCATTGGCGCGCTGATGAAAATCAGCTATCGCTACACCGTCGCCATCGAATATGAAAAAGACGGCGAAGACTCCCTGCCAGGACTGGCGGAATCCGTGGGGTACCTGAGGGGTGTTATGAGGGTAGTTTAATTTCGAAATGGTTCCTGACATTCAATGCGTTTTCATGCGCTTAAACCTTGAACCCTGAACTTTGAACCCTGAACGTTGAACTTTGAACTTTGAACCTTGAACCTTGAACCCTGAACCCCATGACAACCCGAAGATCATTCATTAAAACCGCCGGCGCCGGTGCGCTGGGATTAAGTCTGATACCTGTTTTTTCATGTAGCCGTACCGTTGTCGGCGAACCGGTGGCTTTCAGTTTTCCGCGGGTAAGCCCGGAGTCGCAGGGGGTTGCGTCATCAGGGATTGCAAAATTCATCAATGCTGCGAATGGCTCGGGATTGCAATGGCACAGTTTCATGATGTTGCGGCATGGCAAGGTTATCGCCGAAGGATGGTGGAAGCCGTTCGACGCCGGCTATAAACATACGTTGTATTCATTAAGTAAAAGTTTTACCAGTACGGCCATCGGTCTGCTGGTAAAGGATGGCAAGCTGAAAGTCAATGATCCCCTGATCTCATTTTTCGAAGATGAACTTCCCGCCGACATCAGCGAAAACCTGAAACAGATGAAGATCAAAAATCTTCTTACCATGAACACGGGACATGGCATCGATACCATGCCGCGAATGCGGGAAGGCATAGAAACGTGGACAAAGATATTCCTCTCATTGCCGGTCGAGCATCAGCCCGGCACACATTTTCTCTATAACACCGGCGCAACCTATATGCTGGGCGCGCTGGTAAAGAAGCTAAGCGGGCAGGATGTGGAGGCATTCCTCGCAACGCGGCTTTTTGAACCGCTGGGCATTGAAGGTTATGACTGGGAGAAATCGCCGCAAGGTCTGAGTGTCGCCGGCTGGGGGCTGCGTGTAACGACGGAAGACATTGCGAAACTCGGACAAATGTATCTGCAGAAAGGTAAGTGGGACGGTAAGGAAATTCTATCGGAAGCATGGGTCGGTGAAGCAACCGGATTCCAGACCACTTCCAACACCGGCGATGGTGACTGGAGCCAGGGATATGGCTATCAGTTCTGGCG
>DASPJC010000087.1:0-5044 GCA_035628815.1 Ohtaekwangia sp.
CACCTTACAGGATACCCTGTTGAGAAACAAACAGAAAGCCTCGCTCCGATCAGAAAAGGAATACACAGTCAGCACAGTGCTCGAGAAAGAGATCAACAGCACGGTCGAAGAAAAAGTGGTATATGCCCTGAAACTGATGGAAAAACTCGAGCCGGCACTTTTTGAAAGTTCGGTTACGCGATTATCGGGCAGTGCATCAAAGGCCATACGGGAGTTTGCCAGGGAGAAGGTACAGGAACTGGGTCTCCAGGCCGACGCCAATCCTTCCGACACACGTCTACTTGCCGAGATGGCTTATAGCGAGGCCGAAGATGGAGATCAGTTATCCATCTCACCTGAAAAACTACTTCGCCTTAGCAAATCTGTCAAACAGCAGGACCGGGTACTGGCCGCGAAGCTGCTGCGAAAACTGATTGGACCGAAAACGATCTTTATACTGCTTGAATTATTGCGCGATGTCGATGCAAGCGTACGGTATGAAGCGCTGTATACGGCACGCCGTGTGAAGCGTCCGGAAACATGGTCGGTGCTGATCGAATTGCTGGGATCTCCATCGTATAGTCACCAGGCGGCAGACGCGCTAAAGGCTTTCGGGGAATCGGTATTGCCGACCCTCGAAGCGGCGTTCCATAAATCGGGACAAAACGACCTGGTGATGCTGCGGATTGTCCAGACCATGGCGCGGATCGGCGGACGCTATGCCCTGCAGCTGCTGTGGCAGAAAACCGATTATCCCGACAAGCGCATTGTCAAGCAGATCCTTTACTCCCTCCGGTATATCAACTACCGGGCCGAGGGAAAGGAAACGCGTGACGTGATCAACATGCTGGAAGCCGAGATGAGTAAAACGATCTGGAACCTGGCGGCCTTGCACGAGCTTCCTGAAACACCGGAATTTTTCTTTTTGCGGGAAGCCCTGCAAGAAGAGGTTACCGAGAATTACGATCAGATCTCCATGCTACTCTCCATCCTGTACGATCCCCAGTCGGTTCAGCTGGTACGGGAGAATATCGAAACAGGCGATCCCGATAATATCGCCTTTGCCATGGAGCTGCTGGATTTGTTCATCAGCCCTGAACTCAAGCCGAAACTCATGCCGTTGCTGGATGATATCTCTGTCCAGGACAAGCTGAAACAGTTGCAGATATTCTTTCCACGCGAGGATTACAATCCAATTCAGGTAATCAATTACATCCTGAACCGCGATTTTAACCTGAACAACCGCTGGACAAAGGCGTGCGCCATTCATGCTTCCGCATACGTAGACGACTTCCGGATCAGCCGCGGGTTGGTGGCGCAAATGTTCAACACCGACAAACTGCTGCAGGAAACGGCGGCATGGGTGATTTACAATAAGGACAAAGCGGTATACAATGCCATCGCAGCCCGCCTTCCTGCCCGCGACAAAAAGTTTCTCGATTCCTCGATTGAAAATAACAGGTTACTGGATGGACTGAACGATGGGTTCTTCCTCTGGATCGAGAAGATCATGTTTACCAAACAGATACCGGCCTTTGAAGGTATTCACGGTTCCCTGCTCAGCGATCTTGCCGACAAAGTAACCCCGTTCGATCTTGAATTTGGCGAGCGCATAAACCTTTCCGCGGACGATGAGCTAAACACACCTGTATTCATTGTCGCCCACGGTGAAGTAAGGTTTGAGAACAAGGACCTGACGATTGCAACGCTCGGCCGAGGGAAAGTTTACGGCGAATTATTTCAGGATGGCGCTGTGCCCAAAGTTACGCGGCTGACGGCGACACAACGCGCCGTCATTTTCAAGATCAACCTGATGGATTTCTATTTTGTCATGGCCAATCACCACGAGCTGGTGCAGGGGCTGATTAAAAATATAACCGATGAGAACCGAATTTCAATAACGCAACCTGTAGACGACCATGGCATTTGATATTGATGTTGTAATAACTTTCGCCGACCGTGACAATGAGGCGACTTCGAGAAACGAACTGGGCTGGGTTTCACAGTTCAAGAAATTCCTCGAACTGATGCTCATGCAGGTACTCGGTTCGAAACCGAATATTATGCTGAAGGGGGAGCACGACAATATTGTCGCACCCAAAATGGAAAACGTCGCGGTGATGGTCTCCATCCTCTCGAAAGATTTCATTCAGTCCGGCCATTGCCTCGATCACGCGGAAGCCTTTTATAAAGCCATTGCGTCGGAACCGAAAAACAGGAACCGCGTATTCAAGGTTTTTAAAACACCCCTCATCGTCCAGCAGCAACCACCGCGGCTGCGCGAACAACTTGGTTATGAAATGTACCAGTTGGACCCGGATTCCGGCGAAATACGCGAATACACCGATTATTTCAGCACCGAGGCAGAACGCCAGTACTGGATGAAGATGGTAGACCTTGCATACGACATCTACGAAACGCTGCTGTTCCTGAAGGACAATACTTCCACGACTGAGGTCAAGACCATTTACAAGCGTAAGACCATCTTCCTGGCCGAAACGGGACATGATCTGTCGGTTCAGCGCAATATCATCAAGCGCGAGCTGCAACGCCATGGCTACAGCGTGTTGCCCAACCAAACCTTGCCAGGCAGTTCACAAGAACTTGAAAAGCTGGTCAGACGCGACCTCGAAGAATGCAGTCTCTCGATCCATTTGATTGGCAGCGCTTACGGTGAGATCCCGGAAGGTTCGGATCGTTCGATCGTTGACCTGCAGAACAAGTTTGCTTCGGAAAAAAGCATCCAGGCAAAGACATCCCGGCAGGAGTTCACCCGCCTGATCTGGATCTCTCCCAACCTGGCCCATGCCAGTGAACGCCAGAAGGCATTTATCGATAATATCAAGCGCGATGTGGAGGCTCAGGAAGGCGCCGAAATTCTGCAAACACCGCTGGAGGATTTTAAAAATATCATGCGGGAAGAACTGCTGGAAGCCGGCGATAAAAAGGCACTTGATGAAACCGGCGGACGCTCCATCTACCTGATGCACGACAAGGTTGACCATGTCGCCATCCGGCCGATCGTCGATCTGCTTGAGAAAGCCGGGTTCAAGGTGCTGATGCCCGTCTTCGAAGGTGAATTGCTGGAACTGCGCCAAAAGCACATTGAAAACCTCCGCAATCTCGATGCGGCGATCATTTACAAAGGCAAGGTCAATGAGCAATGGGTGCGGATGAAGGCCCTTGACCTGCTGAAAGCCCCGGGCTTTGGCAGGAAAAAACCGATTGTGGCCAAGGCCATTGTGGCTGCCGCGGGATCCAATCTGAATTCGGAAAGTTTTCGCTCGCAGAACCTGCGCGTCATCGAAGGAGACCAGCAACGCTCGCTGGAATCACTGAAATCATTTATACAGGAATTTAATACCTAGCCATGAGTGAGGTAATTGACAAATTAGTCTCTAACCCTTTCCCGGGACTGAGACCATTCAAGATCGAAGAAAGCCATCTCTTCTTTGGACGCGAAGGGCAGAGCGATGAAGTGCTGCTGAAGCTTTCCAAGAACCGGTTTGTCGGCGTCATCGGCCCCAGTGGTAGTGGTAAGTCTTCCTTCATTTACTGTGGCGTAATGCCTATTCTTTACGGCGGTTTCCTGACGGATGCCTCACCCAACTGGGAAGTTATTGTTACCCGTCCCGGTGCTGGGCCTATCGATAACCTGGCCGAAGCACTGCTCAAGAATAACCCCGACTATGTCAACGCTATTGCGGAAGAGAAAAAGATCAAGCGAACCATATTTTCAACGCTGCTGCGAAGCAGTTCTCTCGGACTCGTTGAAGCCGTTGAACAATCCCGTAAGGAAGCCGATGTAAACTACCTGATCCTGGTCGATCAGTTTGAGGAATTGTTCCGCTTCAAGGACAGCCATGACGCCAACTCCGTCAATGAAACGCTGGCGTTTGTAAACCTCCTGATGGAAGCGGTGAACTATCCGGATGCACCGATCTATGTAGCCATCACGATGCGCTCGGATTTCATCGGCGACTGTGCGCAATTCCCGGAACTTACCAGGAAGATCAACGACAGTCACTACCTGATCCCGCAGCTGACACGCGATCAGAAAAGAAAAGCAATCGAAGGTCCGATGGCCGTGGGCGGCGCGAACATATCGTCCCGCCTGGTACAGCAACTTCTGAACGACCTGGGCGACAATCCCGATCAGCTTCCCATCCTGCAGCACGCGCTGATGCGGACATGGAGTTACTGGGCACAGTACCGGGATTTCGATGAAGAAGCGGTTGACCTGAAGCACTACGAAGCGATCGGTACGATGTCCGAAGCGTTGTCGCAGCACGCAAACGAGGCTTACGATGAACTTACGGAAGACCAGAAGCGCGTCTGCGAGATGATGTTCAAAGCGCTTACGGAGAAAAGGGGCGAGAACTTTGGTATAAGGCGTCCGACAAAATTAAACGAGATTGCGGCGATAGCCGACGCTTCGGAAGAAGAAGTGGTTGAGGTCATTGACAAATTCCGTGAACAGGGCCGCTCCCTCCTGACGCCAGGGCCGGGCATCAATATCACCAGCAAATCCATTGTTGACATATCCCATGAAAGTCTGATGCGCATATGGGTGCGGTTGAAGAACTGGGTGGACGATGAAGGCGAGGCGGTACAAATGTATTCGCGCCTCGCCGAAGCCGCGGCCATGCACCAGGTTGGCAAAGCCGGCCTGTGGCGGCCGCCGGATCTGCAACTTGCTCTGAACTGGCAGGCGAAACACAAGCCGACACTCGTATGGGGCCAGCGTTATAATCCAGCGTTTGAGCGTACCATGATCTTCCTTGAGTATTCGCGGAAGGAATGGGAAACAGAGCAACGCATTAAAGAGCTTGAGCAGAAAAGAAAATTAAAACGCGCCAGGATCATTGCATTGGTGCTTGGTACTGCCGTTGTTATTTGCCTGCTGTTTTTGATGTACGCTTTCGTTCAGAAAGCAGAGGCAGAAAAGCAGGAGAAAAAGGCCATAGCAAATGCTGAAGCAGCAAAAAAGGCTGAGCTGGATGCACTTGATAAAAAAATTGTAGCGGAAAAAGCCACCGCCAGCGCGCTGGCTGCCAAGGAAGCG
>DASPJC010000088.1:0-5306 GCA_035628815.1 Ohtaekwangia sp.
GATGCACCTTAGTTATTGACGGAGAATCTTGACACCGTGACAAAGGAGCCGGCGACATAACGCAACAGGTAGTTACCTGCCCGAAGCGGCTCGCTGACAAAAGGCACCGTCTGCTCCGTTCCTTCCACCAACACTTCGCTGATCTTTACGCCCAGGTTGTTAAAGATCTGTAACCGCGCTCCGGCTTCGACCTCAAAATTTGCTACCACGTAGATAGCCTGGCCGTTGGAAGGGTTGGGATAAATCGAGATCCCATTGGAGACCTGATGGTCATGACTTCCTTCGCGAGATGCTACGATAACCCTTGAGTATTCGAAAGCCTGGTCAAGGTCGACAGATTTCAGGCGATAGTAATTGTTGCCAGGAAGCGGATGACTGTCTTCGAAGCTATAGTTCACCGTGGTCATGCTGTTTCCCGTACCTTTTTGTTCACCGATCGTTTCGAAAATTTTCCCGTCAGCAGAGCGCTCAATTAAAAATCTGTCAAAGTCTTTCTCGGTTGCGGTGGCCCATTGTACCATCACAGAAGCTTCAATTGATACCGCCTTGATAAAAAGCAGGCTTACCGGGAGCGCACCGTTTCCGCAAAATGCAGCGGGCCCGGAGCAGGCCCCTCCCATATTAAAACAGCCTGCACATCCACCCAGATTGGATCCGTTGCCAACATTCACATCACCTCCCACATTGATAGCCCCGCTAACCGTTATATTCGTGTTGTTACTTCCATTCAGGCTCCCATCAATAGTTAAATTACCCGATACGACCACGTTGGCATTGTTGACCATGACCAGGTTGCCTTTTATAATGACCGTTCCTGAAATCGTCCAGTTGATGTTGTTGTTGACAATAACGTTTCCCCAGACTACCAGGGTGCCTGCCACCTTGATCTGAGCGTTGTTGTTAGTGGTCAGGTTTCTTGCGTTGGAAACATTACCGATGTTGAGTGTGCCGCCGGTGTTGATGGTCAGGGTGTTATTATTATTCAAAACCGTATTGCCGACGGTAAAAGAAGATCCGTTGAATACGGTGGGGCTTACGTTATTGTTGATAGTCACATCTTTAGTGACGGCATTACCGACATTACCACCGGACCAGCTACCTGTGGTGGCCCAGTTTCCAGTCGCGGTCATGGTAGCGTTTTGAGCGCTGGAATTAACATACACGAGTGCTATTGAGACCAGTAAAAGTATTTTCTTCATAGTAATTTGTTTGCTCTTTTGTTCCAAACCTGCATAAGTTGCAGTTCCTAAAGTTTTTATATGCCTTCAACCTTCATCAAGACCACGGAAACCGATTCCGTGCTTATTCTTACGATCTCCCGGCCAGATGCTTTGAATGCCCTAAACCGTGAAATACTGGACGATTTGCGACGGATTTTGCAACAATCTTACCAGCGTCAGAAAATCTCGGGAATTGTCATAATCGGAGAAGGCGAGAAAGCATTTGTCGCCGGCGCCGACATCCAGGAACTATCGGTCCTTAACCAGCAGGAAGCTTTGAATTTGTCTGAAAAAGGACAGGAATTGTTTAAAATGATCGAAGATTATCCCGTTCCGGTGATAGCCGCCGTCAATGGATTTGCCCTCGGTGGAGGATGTGAACTGGCCATGGCCTGCCACCTCAGAATAGCGACAGAAAATGCCAAATTTGGACAACCCGAGGTCAACCTGGGAATTATTCCAGGCTACGGTGGGACACAAAGGCTTAGCCAGTTAGTTGGACGTGGCAAAGCAATGGAACTCATTTTAACGGGCGATCTCATTTCAGCCCAGGAAGCAAAATCAATTGGCCTTGTCAATCACGTGGTCGCCGACCGGTCGGCGTTGTTGGAGCTGTCGCTCGGGATACTGAAAAAAATTGCTGATAAAGCGCCGTTAGCCATCCGCTATGCGATCAAAAGCATTAATGCAGGTTTCGCGGGCGAAGAAGGGGGTTATCGCCAGGAAGCGGAAAACTTTGCGGCCTGTGCTGCTTCAAAAGACTTTAAAGAAGGGACGATGGCTTTCCTGGAAAAGAGAAAGCCGGCGTTCCGGGGCGAATAAGCGCTAACAGCAGCACATTGATCTAACACAGCGAACTTGCATGGGAAAAATAAGACGCCTCGCCGGAGAAACGGTATTGTATGGACTGGGGAGCATTGTTCCGCGCTTTTTGAATTTTCTTCTCGTTACACTGCATACGAGTGTACTTCCACCCGGCGAATATGGTCTTATCACAGATGTGCTCGCGCTCGTTGCTTTTCTTAACGTCGTGTATGCTTTCGGAATGGAGACGGCATATTTCCGGTTCGCCACGAAAGCAGGCGGTGATGAAACGCGCATTTTTAACCTTGCGCAGACCGCCGTCCTGGGGATCAGCGCCGGTATATCGATCATGTTAATCATGTTTGCCGGTCCACTGGCAAACAACCTGGGTTTTGGCGAGCATCCGAACTACATCTATTGGATGGTCGGCATCATGTTTATTGACGCAGCAGTGATCATTCCGTTTGCACGCCTACGGCTAAGAAAAAAAGCCTTTCAGTTCGCCATTGCCAAGCTTGTGAATGTCGGCATTGTCGTTGCGCTAAACGTGTATTTTTTAAAGGTTGTTTACGATGCGGAAGTCGGATTTGCTTATGTGCTGCTGGCAAATCTTATCGGTAATACATTCTTCATTTTGTTTTTCATTCGGCCCCTGCTGGCATGGCGCCCGGCTTACGACAAGGCGATTTCACCGCAGATGTTTCAATATGCCTACCCCGTGATGCTGACCGGCCTGGCTGCTATGACCAACGAAATGTTTTCGCGAAAGACATTGCGATACTGGCTGCCAGAAAATTTTTACCCCGGCCGCGATCACGATTACGTGCTGGGAATCTTTGGCGCCTGCTACAAATTTGCCATGATCATGAGCCTGACCGTGCAGGCCTTCCGTTATGCCGCGGAGCCTTTCTTCTTCTCGAACGCCGCCGACAAAAGTTCGCCCGCCCTCTTTGCCCGGGTCAACCACTATTTCATCATTGTCTGCTGTTTTATTTTCCTGGGGGTGTCAATCAATATGGATCTGATCAAACATTTCCTGGGTCGCCCGGAGTACTGGGAAGGGTTGGCCATTGTGCCCATCCTCCTCCTCGCGTATTTGTTCCTCGGCATTTACTATAATCTCACCGTCTGGTTCAAGCTCACGGACAAAACCTATTATGGAACCTACATTACCGCCGGTGGTGCAGTGATCACGATCATCGCAAACTATATTCTGATTCCCGTCGCCGGTTATGTCGGGAGCAGCTGGGCCACCCTTATTTGTTATTTCAGTATGACGATAGCATGTTACCAGCTCGGCAAAAAGTATTATCCCATCCCCTATCATATCACGGCTGGCTTTGCTTATATCCTGCTGACAGCAGTGGTGGTCTACGCGGTGAACGCGATCGAAATTCAAAACCAGTGGCTGGCATCAAGTTTTCATATCCTGGTAATGTCGTTTTACCTCCTCATAATTTATTTACTTGAAAGGAAGAATTTGAAAGGTAGCCGATAGAAAATTTTTTACCTTGTCGATCGGTTTGTCCACAAACATTCAGTTGTATCACTAACATCATATGAAGTCATGAATATCATTATACCTATGGCGGGTCTGGGAAAACGTATGCGCCCTCACACCCTTACTGTTCCCAAACCCCTGCTACCCATCGCCGGAAAGCCCATTGTTCATCGTTTAGTCGAAGACATCGCCAAAGTTTGTCCTGAAAAAATTGATTCGATCGGTTTCATCATACACCCTTCCTTCGGTAAGGACGTGGAGGAAAGCTTAAAGCAGATTGCACAGGAAGTCGGGGCGATAGGAAAAATCTACTACCAGGAGAAAGCGATGGGCATCTCCCACGCACTGCTTTTTGCAAAAGAGCTTTTTACAGGTAAAGTCATCGTTGCCTTCGCGGATACATTGTTCAAAGCCGAGTTCAAGCTGGACACGAGCCGCGACGGCATCATATGGGTTCAGAAAGTCAGCGACCCGGCGCAGTTCGGTGTTGTCAAGCTCAATGACAGCGGAGAGATTATCGACCTGGTGGAGAAGCCTTCGAGCTTTGTAAGTGACCTCGCCATTATCGGCATTTACTTTTTCAAGGACGGCGCCGCACTGGCACATGAGATGCAATACCTTATCGACAATGACATCAAAGACAAAGGCGAATATCAATTTACATCGGCGTTGCAGGGTCTGAATAAGAAAGGCGCCAAACTGATTCCCGGGCAGGTGACCGAGTGGCTGGACTGCGGGAACAAAAATGTGACGGTGCAGACAAACCAGCGATACCTTGAGTTCATCAGGGATCAAAAGCTTGTTTCGGAGAGTGCAACGCTGATCAACGCTGTGATCATACCCCCCTGCTTTATCGGCGGTGATGTCGTCATCGAAAATTCGGTGGTCGGGCCGCACGTTTCAATCGGCGAAAAATCGCGGATTACGGACAGCCGCATTAAAAACAGCATCATCCAGAAGGAAACGACCATATCAAAGGCTGTGCTGGACAACAGCATGTTGGGGAATTTCGTTAATTTTGAAGGCTCTGCGCTGGACCTCAGCGTGGGTGACTTCAACTCAATGACGTGAACTTGAATCGTGCAAGATATTATACTGTTATAAGCTTATTGTCTGGCCTGGTACTGCTGGCCGCGCCCGCAGATGCGCAACGGAAGAAAAGAAGTTCGGAAGATACTCATGCCTCCGGGATAAAATTGCGCGAAGCTGAATTCTATTTTACGGAGGGTGAGAAGTTCTTTATACTGGAAGATTACTCAAAGGCTCTGCTATATTATCAGCGGACCCTGGAGATCAACCCGGAAAACGCCACCGTCCATTATAAGATCGCCGAAGTGTTATCGCGAAGCAACAAGCAGGACGATTTACTCCGCGCATCGCTCAGCATCGAACAGGCCCTGAAGCTGGAGCGGAAAAATAAATACTTCTACCTTCTCGCTGCCAACATCTATAACAGTCTTACCCGTTTCGACAAAGCAGCCCAGGTTTACGAAGCGCTGCTGACCGAAGTAAAAGGCACCGAAGAATACTACTACGAGCTGGCAGCTGTTTACCAGTATGCCAATAAACCGGACGAGGCCATAAAAGCCTACGACCGGGCGGAGAGCATTTTAGGTATCAACGAAATTTCGTCGTTGCAGAAACAGCGCATTTACCTGGAGCAGGGAAAGGTGAAGGAAGCACTCGCTGAAGCGGATAAACTCATACGCGCTTTTCCCGGCGAAGAGCGTTATGTCATGGGCCTCGCGGAAACCCTGTCGGAAAAAGGGCTGCAGGCTGAA
>DASPJC010000089.1:0-4136 GCA_035628815.1 Ohtaekwangia sp.
CATTTCCATACGGTCGACAATCTTTTCAAAGTATACGGAGCCGTTATAGCTTACTTCTGCCGTGCCGGTTTTGCCTTGCTTAGTAGTGATGAGAATTACACCGTTCGCGCCGCGGGATCCATAGATTGCCGTAGCGGACGCATCTTTCAGGACGTCGATGGATTCGATGTCATTCGGGTTGATCGCTTCAATCCCGGCCGTGGGTATACCTTCAGCCAGTCCACCCGATTGCAGCGGAATACCATCCACGACATAGAGGGGATCGTTGTTGGCGGCGAGTGACCGTGCACCGCGTATGCGAATGGTACCCACCTCACCGGGCCGGGCGTTGGAAGTTATGTCGAGACCGGCCGTTCTTCCCTGCATGGCCTGAAGGGCGTTCTGCACAGGCATGGCTTTGATCTCTTCGCTTGACATGCGCGCGATGGCGCCGGTGACATCCGCCTTCTTCACCGTGCCATAGCCTACGACGACGACTTCCGCGAGTGAGGTGACATCGATTTGCATGGCGATGTCTATAACGGACTGGGTACCGACAATGTGTTCGACGGTAGCGTATCCAATGGCACTGAACACGAGCACCGACTCGGAAGACGAAACTTCGATGCTGTAATTTCCATCGGCATCGGAGACTGTCCCGACCGTTGATCCTTTGACAATGATGTTGACACCGGGGAAGCCGAGACCATCATCGGCGGAAGTTATCCGGCCGGTCACGGTTCGCCCTTGTTTCTCAAACCTTTCGGTTGAGGACGACCAACCGGGAGGTGCGGCAAATACCATAATGCCGATCAGCAAACACGGAAAAATGTGGTTGAAGCGAGGTAGTTTTTTTTGCATAGGTCGAGAGGTTTTAAGTAGTTTCAGGCATGCGCAATCGATTGCGCATATAATAAAATTACTTTCCTCCTCAGGCCAAACTATCCTGTACTATACCGTTCTTTTAGCTCTAAACTAGTTTATTTCCGAATATATGTTTGCACAAAGGATTGCGCAAAATGCAGCAAAAGACTGTTTAAGTGTCAAAAATACAGTCATTTAGACATTTTGTACACCTCACTGCCAGCGAGTAAAAAACATCCCAGTCCGAAGTCCTCAAAATTCGGGACCGTTGTGGCCGTCACCGGCTGACTGTCCTTAGGTTCTTTGCCGGTTCCCTGAACATAACCCAGAAAGCCATTCGGATGAACCGCATCCTTCAACATGCCATTCCAGGCACGCGCAATAACCTGCGTGTACTTTTTAGCATCCAGGTAACCATGGTTGATCCCCCATGCCATACCATACACAAACAGCGAAGTCCCCGTCGTTTCCTTTCCACCGAAATTTGACGGGTCGTGAAGACTGACATTCCAGAATCCATCCTTGCGCTGAGCCTTCGCCAATGCTTCCGCCATCGCGACAAAATCATCAACATACCGCTGGCGATGCACCTCTCGCGTTGGCGTGAATTCCAGTACACGGACCAATGCGGCGAAGACCCACCCGTTGCCACGTGACCAGTAACAGTCTTCACCATTCGGTTCTTTATACGGCGGATCGAAATCCTTATCGCGCCACCATAATTTATCCGCCGGATTGAACAGCCCGTTGTCGCCATGATGGTTTCGCGTGTACATGTACATATCATACATGCGTTCCCAATAAGAAGTATCCTCATAAATGGTACCGAGCTGTGCAAACACTGGCATCGCCATCTGGATCGCATCGATCCAGTTCCAGTCGTCGATCTTATCGGTTCGCATCATGCTGTCGATAGAGGCCTTGATTTTTTCAATTTTATAAGGCTGTGGATCCATCAGGTATAGATCAATATAGGTTTGCCCGGCGCACTGGTTGTCGGCATTGCGTGTATACGTTTCGCCATCACGGAGATTCCATTGGTGAAAATCTGCCCAACGCGTCGCATAGTCGAGAAACTCAGGCTTAGGATTGAGTTTGTACAATCCCATCAGGCCTTCGTAGTAAACCCCCCGGGTCCAGATGTTGCTGGCACGCGACCGCTCGTGCACCAAACGCTTTCCGACATCCGGCCACTTTTCCATAAAGTATTGGTTGGTGATTAACATGGCTTCCATCGTCTTTTCTTTCGCGGGAATTTTTTTCTGCGCGCATGACGGTCCATATAATACTATAGAGAGACTAACCAGTATCGCAACTTTCTTGACGCTGGAGAATGTTGATCTTTTCATACCGGTAATATTAGCGTTGCAAAACTGTGCTTCGTCTCATGGGGTGTCCTGTACGGTAACTTTACACATTTTATTTCTCATATTTACCACACACCTGAACGATGATGAATCAACTTCCATCAATGCGATACTTCAACCTGCGTTACGCAGCCGTGCTCTACTTTGCACTTCTGGCTTTTGGCTGTTCACAAAACCAGGACGTGACCGAACCGATCGACCGCTATGCACTTGTTGCGCGTCACAAGATTATCCTGAATGCACCCGACACGCTGGGGTCGTTGTCTGTGGGCAATGGTGAATTTGCTTTCACGGTTGATATCACCGGCCTTCAGACTTTCCCGAAAGAATACGAAAATGGTATACCCCTGGGAACGCAATCGCAATGGGGATGGCATACGTTTCCGCAAAGCAGGCGCTTCACATTGTCCGATGTAGCACGCGAATATGAATCGTGTGATGGAACACTTGCTCCTTATGCCGTTCAACACAAGGAAGGCCATGCCGGTGATGCCACCGCAGTGCTCCGTTCCAATCCCCACAGGCTTCACCTCGGGTTAGTCGGCCTCATTTTGATCAAGTCGAACGGCGAGGAAGTACAACTCTCCGATCTTGCCGACATTCACCAGGAGCTTGATCTCTGGACCGGTAAAATCGAGAGCAATTATACCGTAGAAGATTCACCGGTGCGCGTTATCGTGTATAGTCACCCTGATGACGATGGCATCGCGGTAAAAATCGAATCACCCCTGATCGCGCGGCAGCGTCTCAGGATAAAACTGGACCTGCCTTACGGCAAGGATTGTCACGTGTGCCCCGGTTACGATTTTGATAATCCCGAACGGCACACCTCCAGTATTGTGAAAAGCAATAACAGCAGCGCGTTGCTAAGGCATACACTCGATACGACGACCTATTTTATAAATCTTGATTGGGAGCACGCCGGAGAAATACAATCGGGCCGTCCCCATCACTTTGAATTACTTCCTTCGAAAGATAATACCGGATTTCATTTCACCGTCACCTTTAAGCGTGATAGTACATTCCACCGACGCGATTTCAAATCAGTCGAACAAAGCAGTATCGGGCACTGGAAAGATTTCTGGACGACCGGTGGCGTTGTGGATTTTTCAGCATGCAGCGATCCGCGGGCGAACGAGCTGGAACGCCGCGTAGTCCTTTCACAGTACCTTACCCGCATACAATGCGCCGGCTCGTTACCGCCACAGGAAACCGGTCTTACAATGAACAGCTGGTACGGGAAATTTCACCTTGAAATGCATTGGTGGCATGCCGTTCATTTTGCGTTGTGGGACCGCCCGCACCTGCTCGAAAAAAGCATGACGTGGTACCAGCAGGCCCTTGCGCCCGCGAAAGCCACTGCGGCATGGCAGGGTTATGCGGGCGCGCGCTGGCAAAAGATGACTGATCCACAGGGACGTGAGAGTCCATCGAACGTAGGTGCCTTCATCATCTGGCAACAACCTCACCCCATTTACCTCGCGGAAGAACTTTACCGAAGCAATCCCGTCAATGCCACGCTAAAAAAGTACGAGGACATTGTTTTCAGCACAGCAGCGTTCATGGCCTCATTCGTGAAACGCCGCGACGGGCAATATCATCTATGCCATCCGCTTATCCCGGCGCAAGAAATTTTTAAAGCGACCGGAACCGACGATCCGGGCTTTGAGCTCCAGTACTGGTACTACGGACTGGCTACCGCGCAACAATGGCGTACGCGACTGGGAATGGAAGAAGATGAGCACTGGAATGTTATCCTCAAGGACCTTGCACCCTTGGCCATTCGCGGCGAACGATACCTTCCAAATGCCACGACGCTTGACGCCTACCACGACGACCAGTACCGCAGGGATCATCCGGCGATCACCGCAGCGTTTGGCGTGCTACCCTATAATCACCGCATTGACACAACGATCATGTCGAATA
>DASPJC010000090.1:0-2602 GCA_035628815.1 Ohtaekwangia sp.
GCTGACAGTTAAGTTTTTGTTTGAACTTCGTTCACCCAGACATGAGCATGGCACGGTGCGGCGGGAGCAGCGCGCGGAAGGATCTTACCCGGACCAGGTAGTTAACCGCATCAGAAAAGCTGATAGTCGAGTTTTTTTGAACTCCGTTCATCCCAGAGCATGCGCAGGGAGAGGCGAAAGATTCCCGAGGCCCTTAATTTATAATGCATAGTACGCTTAGGGGTTGATAACGCTTTGTCACCATACCGTATCGTAAAGAACAATATCAATAACGAACAATTCTATTTATCGGCCATTGACCGAAAACGGCCTAATTAATCGGTTACAACGTTTGCATTTCTTAATGAAAAAGTATTACCTTCAATCAACACAACCAAACCTCCTTTTACCATGGGAAAAGTAAGAAACATTCTTCAGGCTAAGGGAAATGTTGTCTTTTCTGTGGAGCCAACAGTCACCGTTTACAGTGCTATTGAACTCATGTCGCAGAAAAATATCGGTGGGTTGATCATTACAGATCCACTCGGCCAGAAATTATTGGGAATATTTACAGAGCGCGATTATGCGCGCAGATTAATATTAAAAGGAAAATCCTCCAAGGATACGGAGATCGGCGAAATTATGACGGAGAACCCCATTACCGTCACGCCCGACAACTCCATCGAGGATTGCATGAAGATCATGAGTGACAAAAAGATCCGTCACTTGCCAGTGATCGAAGAAGGAAAGCTGGCCGGCATGATCTCGATTGGCGATGTTGTCCGCTTTGTGATCGAGGAACAACGCTCGATCATCGAAGACCTGGAACAATACATTACAGGTCATCACCAATAGGTGGCGCGAAAGCGCAGGCGCATTTTACCTTCGTAAAATGCTTTTTTTTGTTCAATAACTAAACTTCTTTCGATGGTACGCTAAACTTCCACGCGTTGGATACTCCAACAGAACATAGTGCTCCTCTCTGGCCGTTGTTTCTCTATGGCCTGATCGTGCTAAGTCTCGTTGGAGCGATGCTTGGAATATCATACGTACTAGGACAGCGCCACAACGACCGCGCGACAAACGACCCCTATGAAGGCGGTATTCTCAGTACAGGTTCCGCCCGCATCCGTTTCTCTTCCCAGTTCTACCTCGTCGCCATGCTCTTCGTCATTTTCGACGTCGAGACCATCTTCATATTCGCCTGGGCCATCGCTTTCCGCGAACTGGGATGGTATGGATACATCGGCGTGATCGTATTCCTGATCTTATTGGTCGTCGTACTCATCTACGAATGGCGTGCAGGCGCACTGGATTTCGGTCCGGACGGCGGAAAAATCCTGAAAGCATACAAGAAACTAACCCGTAACAAATCATGAACTGGTGGCTTAACAATGCAAACGGATCGGCTGCCGCCCTGAAGGGTACCAGTTCCATGGAGGAAGCTGTAAGTCAAAGCGTCATGCTCACTTCTGTCCAAAGCCTGGTGGCCTGGGGAAGAAAGAACTCGCTCTGGCCTTTCCATTTCGGGTTGTCCTGCTGCTTCGTGGAAATGGCCACCAGCATGACACCCAAATATGACGTTGCCCGTTTTGGCGCGGAGGTGATTCGCGGCACACCACGGGAAGCCGATGTCATGATCATCGCCGGAACGGTTTTCATAAAGATGGCACCCATTATCAAGCGGCTGCATGAGCAGATGATGGAACCACGGTGGGTGATTTCCATGGGATCATGCGCGAACTCCGGCGGCATGTACGATATCTACAGTGTCGTGCAGGGCGTCGATAAATTCATGCCGGTCGACGTGTACGTTCCGGGGTGCCCGCCGCGCCCCGATGCATTTATGGAAGGCCTCGTACTCCTTTCGCAAAGCGTGGGCAAGGAGCAACGACCCCTGTCGTGGACCATCGGCGAGCAGGGCGTGATCAAACCTGCAAAAGTTTCAATGAGAGATATAAAACACGAGCAGCGACAGCAAATGGTAAGCTTTCGCACGCCCGATGAAATATGACCTCGCACTTTGCCCAGGGTAAAGATGCTTGAGTGGCTACCTGTCCAACGCGACGTTGGTAAAGAAAAAGATGTTTAACGTGAAATGAACCCCGCATGCATGACTGATTAGCGAATACACTTTAAGCGATGAGCACGCAAGTGTTCACAGGTGTGATGAAAACCATAAACAATTCAACGGAGCTGTTACAGCTAAAGTTCGGTGAGGGAACCTTCACCGTTCAGCCCGCCCAGGATGATGTGATCACCCTGTGGCTGCCGTTGGACAAATTGAAAACGGTGCTCACATACCTGAAGTCAGAGATCGATCAGCCATATACGTTGCTCTACGACATCACGGCGATCGATGAACGAACCCGCAAAAGACACCCGGATTATCCTCCCGCCGACTTCACGCTCGTCTATCATCTTTTATCCTTCGGGCGAAATGCCTTTATCCGACTTAAAATTTCCCTCAAGGGCGAGTTTCCAACCGTTCCCAGCATTACAGGACTTTGGGCGAATGCCAATTGGTATGAGCGCGAAGTGTTTGATATGTTCGGTATCCGGTTTGAAGGCCACCCGCACCTGAAACGCCTGCTGATGCCCGAGAGCTGGCAGGGAAATCCCT
>DASPJC010000091.1:0-26978 GCA_035628815.1 Ohtaekwangia sp.
GGCAAAAAGCGGTATCGCATGAAACCAGATTTTACCCGGATTGCTTTCAACGCATTTTCACCAGCGGTCCCGACACCTGACCTGGCGTCGGCCTGGAAAAGTCCTGAAACGATCGACATCAAAGCGTCGTACAGACCTGAAGACACGACCGACCTTGCAACGCTCCGGTATGTAGCGGGCATTGCGCCGTACCTGCGCGGACCCTATGCGACCATGTATGCAACGAAACCGTGGACCATCCGCCAATACGCAGGGTTTTCGACCGCGAAAGATTCAAACGCTTTTTATCGCGCCAACCTTGCCGCAGGGCAGCGCGGGCTTTCCGTTGCATTCGATCTTGCGACACATCGCGGATATGATTCCGATCATCCGCGTGTCGCCGGCGATGTCGGGAAAGCCGGTGTAGCCATCGATTCGGTGCTGGATATGAAAATACTTTTCGACCAGATCCCGCTCGATAAAATGTCGGTGTCCATGACCATGAACGGTGCGGTGATTCCGATACTCGCGTTCTTCATTGTCGCCGCGGAAGAGCAGGGTGTGAAGCCGCAACAGCTCACCGGCACCATCCAAAATGACATCCTGAAAGAATTCATGGTAAGGAATACTTACATCTACCCGCCATCGCCATCGATGCGCATTGTAGGTGATATCTTTTCTTACACATCGCGGCACATGCCGAAATTCAATTCCATCAGCATCAGCGGATATCACATGCATGAAGCCGGCGGGCCTGCGCACCTCGAATTGGCTTACACGCTCGCGGACGGTTTGGAATACATTCGTACCGGACTTGCGGCCGGCATCCGGATCGATGACTTTGCACCGCGCCTGTCTTTCTTCTGGGGTGTTGGCATGAATTTGTTCATGGAGATCGCCAAGCTCCGGGCCGCACGCATGCTGTGGGCGTACCTGGTCCGTCAGTTCGATCCGAAAAATCCAAAGTCGATGGCGTTGCGCACACATTGCCAGACTTCCGGGTGGAGTCTTACAGAACAGGATCCTTACAACAATGTAACCCGTACGTGCATCGAAGCACTGGCCGCGGTACTGGGCGGCACGCAATCCCTTCACACCAATTCGCTTGACGAAGCGATCGCGTTACCGACAGATTTCTCCGCAACGATAGCCCGCAATACACAACTTTTCATTGAAAAAGAATCCGGGATCACCAAGGTCGTGGATCCCTTCGGAGGATCCTTCTATCTCGAAAATCTCACCGTTCAACTTGCCGAAAAAGCGTGGGAACTCATCCAGGAAGTTGAAAAACTTGGTGGCATGACGAAAGCTATCGAAAGCGGTATTCCGAAGATGCGGATTGAACAAGCTGCCGCCGCCAAACAGGCGCGCATCGATTCGGGCCGCGACGTGATTGTCGGCGTGAATCGCTACCGCGTAGACGAGCAGCCTGATTTCGATATCCGTGATGTCGATAACCATGCGGTAAGACGCGAACAGATCGAACGACTTGAAAGCCTGCGATCGGAACGCAATAGTCAGGAAGCAGAAGCTGCGCTTGATGACCTCACAAACGCGGCCGCACAAGGCACGGGAAATCTGCTGGCGTTGGCGATTGTTGCCGCGCGCAAACGGGCCACGCTGGGCGAGATCTCCCTGGCCATGGAAAAAGTTTTTGGTCGTCACAAGGCCGTTGTCAGATCCATTTCCGGCGTATATTCGGGGGAGATGAAAAGTCAGCAGGAATTTGGAAAAGTCCGTGAACTATCCGACGCTTTTGCCGTGCTTGACGGAAGAAGACCGCGAATCCTTGTCGCCAAGATGGGACAGGACGGGCATGACCGCGGAGCGAAAGTTATCGCCACAAGTTTTGCGGACCTGGGATTCGATGTGGACATCGGCTCGCTGTTCCAGACACCGGAAGAAGTGGCGATGCAGGCCGCGGAAAACGACGTTCACATTGTAGGTGCCTCCAGTCTCGCAGGAGGGCACAAAACCCTTATCCCACAGCTGATCCATGCCCTTAAGAAAATAGGGCGTGACGACATTATGGTGGTGGCTGGCGGGGTTATTCCGCAGCAGGAATATGATTTCCTTTACCAGGCCGGCGTTTCATTTATTTTTGGCCCCGGAACGGTTATTACCGATGCCGCAATGGCCATCCTTAAAAAACTCTCGGAGAACGTACGGCGTTAATCCGAAAAAATATTACTGAACAGCCGGTTACAATGACCTGCATGTACATACCCATAGACCTGGACCTCGCACCCGTTCCATAACCATATGCGCAAGAATTAGTGCCAAATTGCTTAGATTAGAATCCCAGTTCCTAACCCCAAGAGCCATGAAGAAAATCAGGTTACTTTCCCTGCTGATGCTGTGCCTGGTTGTCGCGCAACCATTGTTCTCCCAGAACAAGAAGTTCGACAAATCGTTAAAGAAAATCGACGCTTATTACGCTTCCGGCAGCTTTACAAAAGCCAGCAGCGGCCTGCAGAAACTAAAAAAATCGGTCGCTTCAAAGATGGGGCAGCAGAATACGTATATGCCCGGCCTGTACATACGCGAGGCGCGCATAAGCCTTGCTTCCGGGGTCTTGACCCGCTTTGAGAGTACATTGAATAGCGCCCTGTCCAGCAGTCTCGCGACCTACGGTGAAACGAGTACCAGCTACGCTGTCACCCATATTGATGTAGCTGAAATTTATAACCAGTATGGTAACTATCGCATCAGCCGGGAATATCTCGCGAAGGCGCGGGAACTACTGGTAAAGACGAATCAAATGACCGATGCGCTGAATGGGCGGCTTGCATTGGCCGAAGCGGATGCCATGATCGGACAGGGATTTTGCAATGACGCGCTCGATCTTCTGAAAAGCGTTGAGAAGTACTTTGCGTCACGCGCGATCGAAAAGGAAACGATTACGGATGGCACCACCATCAAGACACAGCGCGTTCCGGTGGAAGAACTTCCCTTGCGTTTTGGAGAGTATGCAAAAGTTCTTAATCTGACAATTAAAGCCCACGCTAAGAAAGGAAGATTTTCACTCGTTAATGATGGTGAGGACGCATTCGTCGCTTTACAGGCTGCCACTGGCTGGTATCGCGGTAAGCTGAAATTCCTTGGCGAAACCAATCTTTCGCAGATCGAAGCACGCTACATCTTTGCCAGGGCGATGGAGGAAAACAATAACAAGCATCCTGATCATCCCTTTGATGAACTGCTGAGCGATCTGAAGAAACGTACCAACCCGACACATTCTTTAGCCCTCGATATTTACCTTGACTACCTAAGCTACCTGTTACGCGAAGAAAACCGGTCCAGGTACCTGAACAACAAGCTGGAGTACGGAAAAGTATTGGACAAATATTTTCCGAAAAACAGCATCCATAAACTCAATGAGCAGGCTATCGAATTCAACTCAAAATTCAGCCGCGATAAAACGAAGGATCTCGAAAGCGACGCCCTCGCAATGATCAACAAGCTTCCGAAAAATTATTATACAACGGCCAGGACTGTTAAATTTCTCTTCGATGTCGCTGTCAAAGAGAAACGCTATACGGCTGCCGAAGGGTATTTGAAACAATTGAGTGAAATCCAAAAAGAACTTTGCGGCGAGAGTTCCCCCGTATACCACCTGAGCAAAATACACCTCGCGAACTTCTACCTCGATTACACCAACAACATAGAACTTGCCGGAAAAATCTATGAAGAAAGCTACTTCAACTTCGTGTCAAAAGAAATCGGCGAGCAGCACAAAGACCGGCTGGACATTCTCAATCACATAGCCACATGGTATGAACTGACGGACAAGTACGCCCTGGCCGCCCAGACCCTTGACAAGGCTTCGGATGCCTCCGAGATCATCTACGACCGGAAAGACATTCTCTATGCACATGAAAAGAACAACATCGCGAAGCTGCAACTGAAACTTGGCGAATATGACAAAGCGGAAAAGAATTTAACAACGGCGCTGGAAGTCATTGACCTCAAATCGAACCGGGACAAAGTAGAATGGCGGGCAACCTACATCGATGCCATTGAAACACAGGCGAGGCTTTACGGCATCAAGGGTATGTTTGATGAAGCAGAAGATAACCTCAGCCGGTCAAGGAAATTGATTTCGAGAGCTGACGTTGCCATCGGTTCCGAACTTTCATCGGCAGAGCAACTGGTGTCGCTGTTCATACAACTTGGGCGCTATTCGGAAGCAGACCGCCTACTCAATGTTCAAATACCTGAATACGAAAGGATCTACGGCAAAAATTCTTTAAGGCTTATTGAACCCCTGACAAACCGCAGTCACATACTGCTGGCCAAGGGCGACTACACCGAAGCGGAAAGAACGGCGTCGCGTGCGAACCAGATTGCGATCAAAACATACGGCGAAAATTCCACTAAAGCTGCGCCGACGCAGAAGGTACTGAGCGATATCCACTTCACGCTTGGTGATTACGACAAGGCCCGCGATAACGTGATGAAAGCCATCAACAGCCAGGAAAAACAATTCGGCAGAAATCATATTGAAGTAGCCAAATCGCTTTCCCAACTGGCCCTGATCAAATTCCATAAGGGTGATAATCGCAAAGACGTTGAGAAACTAATGGAAGAGGCTCGCAAAACAATGCTCGAAAAACTCGGCCCTTCCAACCCGCAATACGCCGAAATCCTCAGGAATTTCGCCGTGCTGTACATCTCCCAGAAAAAATATGATGCCGCATTCAATTCGCTGACACTGGCGGAAGGCATCTGGCGGGCGAAGACCGGGACCAAAACAAGCATTAATGCAGCGGGCATCTATACCCTGACGGGCGATGTGTATTACCAGATCAAAAATTATAAGAAAGCAGAGGATTTTTACATCCAGGCGAAGGATATCTATGAGAAGTTCTTCACAACACGCCATCCGGAATACGTCAAAGTGCTGTCGAAGCTGAGCAAGGTGTACTACATGCAGAAAGATTACAAGCGCTCCAAGAAAATGATCGAAGAGTCGCTGAACAATTATGAGAGTTACATCAAGCAATTCTTCCCGGCACTCAGCGAACACCAGAAAGCGAAATACTGGAACACCATCAAGGGGGATTTTGAATTTTACAATACACTTGCCTTCAGCAACCTCGAGGATTTCAAAGATCTTTCCAGCAAAGTTTACGACTTCCAGCTGCTCACCAAGGCACTGCTGCTAAGCTCGTCCATCAAAATCCGCGAGCGCATCCTCAACAGTACTGACGACGAATTGAAAGCACAGTACAATACATGGGTTCAGAAGAAGGAGCTTCTCACGCTCGCATTATCAATGAGCCCCCTGCAGCTGACTGAGAACAACATAGACCCGGCTGTGCTTCACCAGGAAGTAGAACGACTGGAGAAGGAGCTAAGCCAGCGGTCTGAACTCTTCAGTCAGAATTTTGAAACCAAGCGCATCACGTTTAACGACGTGAAAAAATCGCTGAAGCCGAACGAAGTGGCGGTTGAAATGGTCCGTTACAGGCACTTTAATCATACCTTCACCGACTCGGTAATTTACGCGGCCCTCTACCTGAAAACTGATTTTCCGAAACCGAAAGCGATCATGCTGAAAGACGGTCAGAAGATGGAGACCCGTTTCTTCAAATACTTTCGTAATGCCATCACCGGTAAAATACCCGACACGTATTCCTACGGTGTTTTCTGGAAGACCATCCATGAAGAGATTGGTCAGGCGTCTACCATCTATCTCTCCGCGGACGGGGTTTATAACCAGATCAACCTGGAAGCTATCCCGACACCTGACGGAAGGTACGTTATCGATAATTCAAACATCGTATTGGTCAGCAACACAAAAGACCTGTACCTGAAAAAGGTGCAATCCAAAAATGCCGCAACCGATAATACTGCGTCGATGTTTGGCAATCCCACCTTCTACCTGACCGCTTCAGCAGATCATACCATTCCTCAGTTACCGGGTACGGAACGGGAGGTAACGCAGCTGCAATACATGCTAAAACAAAAGGGATGGTTGACGACGGAGTACACGGAGAAGTCGGCAACGGAAGAGAAACTCAAAGAGCTTACCAACTCGAAGATCGTTCACATTGCCACACACGGGTTTTACAGGCCTTTCACACAATTGACCGTAGAACAGCAGATGGAAGGAAATGAAGCGTTGCTGGCGCAGAATCCCCTCATGCGCAACGGTCTCCTGCTCAAAGGCGCCGGCGATCTCATGGACAAAACAGATTTCAACTACAACATGGAAAGCGGCATTCTCACGGCTTATGAAGCCATGAGTCTGAACCTTGATAAAACCGACCTGGTTGTATTGAGCGCCTGTGAAACAGGACTGGGTGACCTTGAGGCCGGCGAGGGTGTTTATGGCTTGCAGCGGGCGTTCCTGGTTGCCGGGGCAAAGGTGCTTATCATGAGCATGTTCAAAGTTGACGATGATGCCACCCAGAAGCTAATGCTGAAATTTTACCAAAAATGGTTGAATTCAGGAAACCTTCGACAAAGCTTCACCGATGCGAAGAAAGAACTGAGGATCGAATACCCGGAGCCGATCTACTGGGGCGCGTTCATGATGATTGGTCTCGATTAGACAACGAAGCATTCATAAAAAAACCCGCTGTGATAACGCAGCGGGTTTTTCATGATAGGTGAAACCGTTTACCGGCGTTTCGTCACGAAAGTAAGTACGGGTCTGCGGGAATGACTCACCACATCTTCCGCAATACTGCCGGCGAGTACATGCGCAAAGCCGGTACGGCCATGGGTGGCCATCGCGATCAGGTCGGCATTGATACTGTCGGCAAAGTAGATAACGCCCTCTTCCTCGGTCACATCATTGAATACATTGATGGTAAAATTCTTTAACTGAAGTTTCTTTGCAAAATCCTGCATCGCTCTTTTAACGACGGCATCACGCTGGAAATTTCCGGGTGTATTGATCCGTACCAGGTGAATCGTTGAATCATACAGTTGTTGTGTCCTCCTGACAATCTTTGAAAATATCTCTTCGTCCTTATCCATCGACGTGGCGTAAACGATGTCCTTAAACTCTTTCCGGGCAGGCTTGTTATGCACCGTCAGTACAGGGCAGTGAGCGTGGCGCACCACCTTCTCGGTATTTGAGCCGATGATCATGTTTTCCAGGCCGGACCGTCCGGATGTACCCATAACCACCAGATCAACTTTTTGTTCTGTAATAATAGCGTTCATGCCGTGATACGGGCTCCCCAGGCGCAATTCCTGGCGTACCTTGATGCCCTCCAGTTTGGGATCACCGGAAAGTTTAGCCATCTGCTTTTTTGCTTTTTCAATGAGCTTCACGGTATAGATCTTGTCTTCCCAATCACCGGAATATGATGCTTCACCCTCAACGTTGATGGAACCGTTGTAGACTTCTTCAACGATATGGAGCAGGGTCAGTTCCGCCCTCGATTTCCGGGCGATGTCTGCAGCCACATCTACGGCCAACGCGGCGGGCTTCGAAAAATCGGTTGGGACAAGAATTTTTTTCATATGCAAATGGGATAAATATTTAAGCTTAAAAGTAACCATTTCAGCTAAAAATAAAAAAGCTGCCGTGATGCAGCCAATGGAACAAAAAAAAGGCCTCTCCCACCGGAAAGGCCTTTGTTCACCATTCGTATAGGTTAAAACTCGAAGGTCTTGATGACTCCTGACTTGTCAGAAACCTCGAATGTAAGCGGGCCCTGTACTTCGACAGAATAGACTTGCGCAAAACCGTTGTTAAAAGCATTGCTTTCAGCATGTAACAGGTTGTTGGCGGCGTCGTAAATTTTAAGACTTACTTCTTCATTTCCATTTGCACTGACGGCCAAAAGAAATTTACCGGATTCTTTCACTTTGGATACGTGGACATATTTTGTGCGCTTCACCGGTTGGTAGCTTACTTTCTCAACTTTCTTGCCATTGGTGTCGGTGATCTCAAACGTATACTCACCGGCGGAAAGGCCATTAAAATTCAACGGGCGGATAAATCCATCGGTGCCATAGAAGGTCTCGGAGAATACCAGCTCGGAAGAAGCATTATAGATGTTCAGTTTTACTTTTCCGGCGACATCATTCTTGTAGATCACTCGGATTACTTCAGAACCTTTAACAGGCACAACAGCCAGGCCCTTGCCAGACGGGACTTCATTCCCGAAAGACGACACAGCGATAATCATAGCGAGGGCAACGAACAGCGATTTTGTTTTCATGATTTTATTTTTCATTTGTTATATGCAAATGTACGGCAGTCTGCGGCGTCCGGCTGAAAGGTGTAAGGAAAGGTGTTTATTTTTTTGAAATAACGTTTGCGCTATTCTTCTCAGCTTAAAGAGAGAATTCGACACCGTTTATCACACTGCAAACGCTATCAGGCAATACCAGAAAAGTAAATCGATTGCATGTATCGATTGCATAAGCGGGTTGCAAAAAAAAGAAACAGCCCCGGTGTGGAGCTGTTTCATTACATTGTTTCGAATATCAGATTCTTACACAATTGTGTTTGTTAATCATTTACAAGCTTGATATTTCCTTTGGAATCAGTGATCTGAAACAGTGGTTTGTTGCTTTCAGATTTAAGATTGTACACTTTGGCAAAATCGCCGTCAATTACTTCCCGCCCTGAGTAAAGAAGATTGTGATTTTCATCAAAAATACTCACCGTGATGATGTCGGGCGTTTTATTCGGAACCATGAGTAAAAATTTTCCATCCTGGCCAAGATTCGTTACATGAGCATGTCGGCGCGCAACGGGGTTTCCATGATTTACCGTTTCCGTGATTGTAGAACGACCGTCAGATATTTCAATGGTATAGGTGCCTTCCGGTAGTGTTGAGAAGTTATATGGCCGTGCAAAACCATCCACTTTTTTCAATATCTCTTTGAATACCAGTTCATCGTTCGAATTGTAGATCGATACTTTCACATCGGAAAGCGTGGCGGCTTTGTAGAATACTTTAAAAGTCGCTCCTTTCCTCATAACGCCCGCGCCTGCTGCTGGCGAAGGCTCATTTAACCTGCTGGCGAAACTGGTACCACTCACAAGAACAAGCACCATGACAATTGACAAAATGTTTTTCATAGACATTACTGATTTAAATACAAACCAATAGACGCCATTACTCACAGAAATGTTTCAGTGCAAACGTTAATTATTATGCGTGTAAAAATTTCAGCGACAGCTTTACAAAAGCCGGCTCAAACGGAAACGCAGGACAAAGGTTAGCGCTTCGATAAAGAAAAACCAAAGTAATAACAGAACACCGTCAATTGAGGTGAAAAACGTCTTTACTTCTCTCTTCCTGGTTCAGCAGGTGAATCTGGTAACGAAGTTGTGCGGCCAGGAACAACTCTTTTTTTTCATCCTGTTTTTGTTGCAACAGTTTGTAACGATCTGTCACCGGCAGGTTGAGTTCATGGGCAATCTCAAAGAGCGTCAGGGATGGCGATGGCGTGCGGAAATTTCTCAGGTTCAGATACTGTGTAAACAAACTCACCAGGGCAGGTCCCGGTGCGGCCTTTTGATTAACATGCCAGCCGTTAACTTCTCCGCCGGGATACATTTTACTTTTGTACGTTCGGAGGAGCAGGGTCATGCTAAAGATGTCTTCACATTTTAAAACGATATCCGATCTACCATCGGGGTAACGCTTTATAACGCTCTCCAGGCGCATCAGCGATCCTACGCGCGCGGTGTTTATCACATGAGTGAAATAGATGCCGAAACGTATATCGTTTGTCTCCGCATCCTGAAGCAGTTGTTGATAACGAGGCTCAAAGATATGCAGTGGAACCAATTCACCCGGCAGGGGAAGAATGGCCAGCGGAAACATCGGGATGTGAATATTTTCTGCCATGCATACATTACGTCAATAACTGACCAGGTAGTGCGGTTTCACGCCAAACCGTTGTATCAGGTTTTGTTCTCCGGGTAAAAAACCGAGATTGACAATAAAAGAAAAACCCGCGAGCGTCGCATCAAAACTCGAGATCAGTTCCGCGGTCGCACCCGCGGTACCTCCCGTTGCAAGCAAATCGTCATGCACCAAAACGCGCCATCCCGGCGCGATGGCATCGTCGTGTATTTCAATCGCGGCCAGCCCGTATTCCAGCTGATATTCACGGCTTCGTGTCTTGTAGGGTAGTTTTCCTTTCTTCCGTACGGGTACTAACCTGCAATTCAATGCATGGGCCAGCATGGAACCGAAAATAAAACCCCGCGCTTCTACTGCCGCGATCGCATCAATTTTCTCGTGGGCCAGCTTTTGTCTCAGTGTTTCTATGATGTCTTTCACCAGCGGAGGATTTGCCAGCACGGGTGTAATATCCTTAAAGACAATGCCTGGTTTGGGATAATCCACGACATCGCGTATGACTTCTTTTATTTTCTGTTCAAGGCTGGGCTGCATGCAGATGGGTTAACCTGATCAAAAATAACCTTGTTTTGACGGACAATCAAATCGCGTGGCACGAGCTTACCGCGAAACTTTCCTGAAGGCTGCCGGAAGATAGTCGATTACATCCGAGGCTGTCATTGAAATCATTCCGGTATCGGGCAACGCGAGGTCTGCTGCCAGTCCGTGAATATAAACACCCAGGCACGCGGCTTCCAGGGAGCTGTAGCCCTGGGCCAGCAGCCCCGTGATGACGCCTGTCAGCACATCACCTGTTCCGCCTGTTGCCATCCCCGGGTTACCGGTAGAATTGAAATACACATTTCCATCCGGCGCAGCAACCGTGGTGTAAGCACCTTTTACAATTACGACGCTGCCAAGTTTCGAGGCTAGTGCCTGCTGTTTGTCAAGCCTCTCGAAATCGCTTTGCCACGGTCCGGCCAGGCGCTGAAATTCTTTCGGATGTGGCGTGAGGATACTGCCTGCTGGAATGTGCTCCTGAACCTCGGGGCGTTCCGCCAGCATGTTGATACCATCGGCATCGATCACCATGGGCTTACCAAACGATTGAAGTATCGATGTGAACGCGGTCAGCGTTGCCGGATTGTTTCCCAGACCGGGGCCAATGCCTACGCAGTCATAACCGTTTAATGCAGGGTGGTTGGTCAGATACGCGTCATGCACATCCGCATCCACCATCGCTTCCGGCACGGCGGTCTGCAGCGCGGTGTAAGCACAGGATGGTGCATGAACGGTAAGTAGTCCTACGCCGCTGCGCAGGGACGCACGAGATGCCAGTATTGCAGCGCCGGCTTTTCCATAGCTTCCGGCAACGATCAGTGCATGCCCGAAATCACCTTTATGATCGAAGGTGGATCGCGACCGCAGGATCTTGCGCGCATCTTTTTCCACGAGGTAGAAATACCGGGTGTGGGATCCTTTGATAAAGGTCTTGCTAAGTCCGATATCAACCAATGTCCACTCCCCTACGTACGCGTGATGGCCAGGCAAAAGCAGTGCAAGCTTCGGAAGCTGAAAGGAAACGGTGTAATGTGCCGCGACAATCGGTGGGCTTGAAGGTTTATCTGCCATCAGGCCCGACGGTATATCAACGGCTATGCGTATGGCATCGGCCTGATTGATCCGTTCAATGGCCTCGGCGTAAATACCCTCCGCCGGCCGTGACAGGCCGGATCCGAAGATTGCATCAATCAGCAGGTCGCGGCCCGTGAACGCATCTCCCGGGATGCCGTTCCTGAGTTCGGAAACAGAAACGGATGATTGCTGCAGGCGCTGAAGATTGGTTTTATAATCCGGCGACTCCGGCACCGCGCCCCGCACGACCCAAACCTTTACGCCAAAGCCCCATTCATGCAACAGTCTGGCTATGCCCAGCCCGTCGCCGCCATTGTTCCCTGTGCCGCAGACTATGCCTACGGTTTTATTCACCGGGAAATGCTCGACAAACCAGCCTGCAAAAGCCTTACAGGCGCGCTCCATCAGGTTGATCGAGAGAACCGGCTCGTGGCCTATTGTATAAGCGTCCAACGCCTTGATCTGATCGGTGGTGAGTATCCTGATCATATATATTTTACCCGGTCATGTAAGCATTAACGGTCTACTTCGCCCATGACGACATCGATCGAGCCGATGATCGCAATCAGATCTGCCAACAGGATGCCTTTCGCGATCTCGGGCAAGACGGAAAGGTTTACAAAGCTGCACGATCTGCACTTGCACCGGAATGGAATATCGCTTTTGCCGTCGGCCCTGAAAAAAAATCCGAGTTCTCCTTTCGGGATCTCTCCCCTCACATACAGATCCTGCGCCTTGGGCCGTATCTTTTTCGGAACCAATGCCTGGGGATCAAAGTCGCGGGTGCGGATGTGCTCACCGGTAAGTTTGTCAAGGCATTGTTCAATGATCCGCAGCGACTCGTGGATCTCCTGGTACCGGACAAAAGTGCGGTCCCAGCAGTCTCCAACGGCTCCCATACGGCCTTCTCCCACGGGAATATCAAAGTCTATTTCAGGATACACCGAATAACCATCGACCCGGCGAAGATCGTAACGGAGCCCGGAAGCCCGCAGGATCGGGCCGGTGACACCGGAATTGATTGCCAGGTCCAGCGGCAATACGCCAACCTTTGCCGTCCTGTCCACGAATATTGTATTGTCGATCAAAATCGTTTCGAGTTCCGGCAATTTGGGTTTGATATAACGCACAAATTCACGGCAGCGATCTTCAAAGCCCACCGGCAGGTCGTAAAAGAGACCGCCGATCCAGATGTAGTTATACAACAGCCGTGACCCCGAGGCCCATTCCAGCAGGCGCAGAATATGTTCCCGGTCGCGCATAAGCCAGAAGAAGGGTGTGAACGCCCCGATATCCATGCCGTATGTACCAATAGCAATGAAGTGCGATGCGATACGGTTGAGTTCCGCAACCAGTACCCGGACGTACTCCACGCGCTTGGGAATCTGTTCTTCAATCCCCAGCATACGTTCCACCCCCATTGCATACACATGCTCGTTGTTCATGGCGGCAACGTAATCCAGACGGTCCACGAACGGGATCACCTGGTTGTACGGCAGGTTTTCGCCATGCTTTTCAAAGCAACGGTGGAGGTACCCGATGTGCGGCACAACCTCGTGTACAATCTCACCATCCATCAACACCTCCAGCCGCAGGACGCCGTGTGTGGATGGATGCTGTGGTCCGAGATTAATGATCATTTCCTCTGCACGAAGATTCTCCGGGCGGAGCTTGTTTGGCTCCGACCGCGTGAGATTTCCGGGTTGATAGCGATATTGAATCTGATCAGTAGGCATGTGCAGACAGATGTTAGTATTCCACCTTTATATCGCGGTAATATTCCTGATGCTTATAATCTTTTCGGAGGGGATGCCCTTCCCAGTCTGCCGGCATGAGTATTCGCCTGAGGTCCGGATGATTTTTGAAATGGATCCCGTACATGTCGAACACTTCACGCTCGAGCCAGTCGGCACTCTTCCAGATATGACTCACCGATTCGACAGCAGCTGCTTCCCGGGGGAGTATAACCTTGATCATCAGGTGAAGATCAAACGGAATGGAATAGAGATTATACGCCACCTCCATTGTTCCAGCAGCCGGTCCGTTGTCAATACCCGTAATACACGACAGCATATCGAAATATGTGGCGGGATTCCGGTACAACGTCTCGCAGACAGGAATCAGGTCGTCTGGCGACAACAACACGGCGTTCGGTCTGGCATTGAGATCAAATTTCACTTCGTGCTGAAGTGAAATCCCGGCTATCAGTCTATTAAAATTTTCGAATGTCATACCCCCTGCTTTTCTGCCAAAGTGGTTTGCTGCAACAATTGCTCAACGGCTTTGGGTGCAACGAGACTTTCACCCCTGATCTTCTCCTGGAGTTTCAGGAATCCGCCGATCAGTGCCTCAGGCCTTGGCGGGCATCCCGGTACATATACGTCGACGGGCACAATCCGGTCGACGCCCTTTACAACATGATAGCCGTGTTGCCAGTATGGGCCGCCGCAATTCGAACACGAACCCATCGAGATGACATACCGTGGTTCAGCCATCTGTTCATATAAACGTTTGATGCGATCCGCCATTTTAAACGTCACCGTACCGGCGACGATCATCACATCAGCCTGCCGGGGCGTTGCACGCGGTGCCATACCGAATCGATCCATGTCATACACGGTCGTGCCGGTACTCATGAACTCGATCGCGCAGCATGCGATGCCGAAGGTCATGGGAAACATGGATGAGAGACGTGCCCAGTTCAGGAGATCCTCCAGGCGGGTCACCATCACACCTCCGTTTTCAAACTTCTGATCCAGTAATCCTTTCATGAGCGACGTTTAACGACGGGTTTGCTTCCGGGTGCAAAGTCACGGTTTATTTTTTCATACAGATTGCGCGGCACGGGAGAGTCGAATGGCGTGGGTCTCGGATCTGGTTTGACCCATTCCAGCAAACCATTGACCCAGGCATACGCAAGACCCAGGGCGAGCACACCAATAAAGATGGACATCTCCGACATGGTAAACCAACCCCACAGACCACCGGTTTGTTCCATGAGATCCTCTCGGGCAAAAACAGTAGTCCAGGGAAAGAGGAATACAATCTCCACCTCGAACAGCAGAAAGATCAATGCAATAATATAGAACCGGACATTGAATTGCGACCATGCTGAAGCAACCGGTTCTTCACCGCTCTCGTATGTAGACAATTTTTCGGGATTCGGACGGTCGGGACGAATGAATTTTGAGACGAGCAACGTGACCATGATAAAGACCACGCCGGCAATAATGAACAATAAAATTTCTCCGAACGACGAAAGATATTCCTGATCCATAACGAAACCAAAGATAAGCATTGACGCCAATTGTCAACGCGAACGGTGTACAATATGGATTTCTTTTAACACAAGCAAACAATCGCTCGCATGCTGCCGGTTGGCTAGCCGACAGTCCGGCGCTTCACCGATAACTACTTCCAGGCTGCAATGATCACCCCCATAAGGGTCAGCGCAACGATGCTATAACCTGCATTGATCAGAAACAGCTTGAACGATTTTCTTTCGAACAGGTAGTGCATTCCCACGAAGGTTGCCACCCATCCGAAGCCTGCCAGGAAGCCCCATAGGGCGCCCATCGCCGGTTTGTCTTCAGGGCCCATGAACATCGCGAGGTTGATCGCCGCGATCAGTCCCAGGAAAAAAGAAAGGCCAAAGATCTTCACCATGTTACTCCCTTTCATGCCTTCTTCTGTGAAACCATTTTCCCGCATCCAGGCTTTGCCAAAGAGTGCAGGCGAGTACCAGATTCCCCCGATGAGGAAGGTGGAGAGGGCGGCCACGAGTATCGCCCAATAGTTGAGTTGTACGTCCATAGCGGTGGGATATCAGCGTTATTATTTTATCAGTTTATCAGTTTATTGCCTGTCACAAGATAATGATTAATGGCTTCCTCCCAGTCCTTCAGATTACGCGCGAACATTTTATCGAGCGCGTGGCGATTCAACATTTCCCCCAGGTCATTAAGCGCTGTGTACGTATAGGAAATCATAGCCCTTGTATGCGCTGCAGCGGCGTCACATTGAACGCGTATAAACCATATGCGGTTTTGTGTACTGACGGTGTACTCGATCAGCCCTTCGGCGGGACGGTATTGTGTGATGATCCAGGTGTAATAATCCTCCTCGGAGAAAGCGGACTTTGTGCGGAAGATCATTCGTTCTTCCGGTTCATCCGAAGGGGCAAATAGCATCTCTGGATCCCATCCGTCCGCCCATGCCTTCTCGCGAACGGGACCAAACAACGGAAATACATTCACAACCGTTCCGTTCAATGCTATTGTTGCAGCCGCGCTGATGCGTTTGTACCGGTCCGCTTCATTGTTCACAAGAATCCGTTCAGCTGTTTTTACCATACGATATCGGGTTAAGAATGTGTATGATTTTCGTACTCCATTCTAAAATTGCGACATTTATCGATGCAAAAACCGGCGTTTAACCTGAAACGGAAAAAAGTGTGACTGAAGCGGATAACGATATGGGCCGTCAAGAAATCAGACTGAATGACAATACCATTCGTTTGATGGGAATTCCTTCTTTTGGAATCATCATTCCCATGGTGACCGGGTTATTCGGCGATCTCTCGTGGCGGGACCCGATGTACTGGGCTGGCTTCTTTTATTTTATTGTGCTCGCAGCGCTGATCTGGCAAGGCAATCGTTACCTGTTATTCCGCACGCGAAAGCGCTTCACCTGGTTTGATAAACCTATTGAAAAACTGATCCTGCTTTTCATGAACAATATTTTTTATACCACACCGCTTACCATTGCCTGGATTTGTCTGTGGTACCGGTGGACGGGGTCCCAGGCAATCCACTGGGATACGGTGCTGGTGGTCACCCTGATCAACGTCATTTGTGTCCTGTTTGTAACGCACGTGTATGAAACCGTTTTCATGGTAAAGGAACAGGAGGGCGAACAGTTACGGAGTGCGGAATTGTCACGGGCGAAAGCCGAAGCTGAACTTGCGGCGCTGAAAAATCAGATTGATCCGCATTTCATGTTCAACTCTCTGAATACGTTGATCCACCTTATCAAGACAGATCCCTCCCGGGCGTTCGATTTTACTGAAAATCTCGCCGAGGTATACCGCTATATTTTAAGTCAGAAAGATCAATCCCTTGTTTTGCTTGAGGACGAGCTTGACTTTACTCATAAATACACGGACCTGTTACACCTTCGTTTTGGCAAGGCACTGGTAATCCGCAAAAACTTCCACGGCATGCCCGAGAAAAATTTTCTGATTCCGCCAACATCTGTTTTCGTTGCTTTTGAAAACGCGGTAAAGCACAACGAGATCGGTGAACACCTGCCCTTGCATATTGACGTGGATGTAAACGATGGTTATCTTGTGGTTGGTAACATCATCCAGGAAAAGAAAACATTGGGACATTCATCGCGCATCGGGTTGAAGAACCTGGAGGAGCGTTTTAAGATCGTAACGGGGAGAGGTATTATTACTGAACGGCTGGAAGACAGGTTTGTGGTGCGCATGCCACTGATACCATTGAATACAACCGCATGAATATTCTGATCATAGAAGATGAGTTGCCGGCCCGCGCCAAACTTGAGTCCATGCTATCGGATATTGATAGCGGACTGATCGTGGTCGGCAAACTGGGCAGCGTCAGGGATACCCTGCAATGGCTGAAAGAAAATCATCCGCCCGACCTGGCTTTTGTTGATGTTCAGTTGTCCGACGACCACTCTTTTGAGATCTTCAAACACCATCCCTGCGATTTCCCGGTAATCTTCACAACCGCCTATGACAGGTACTTGCTGGAAAGCTTTGAACTGAATACCATCGACTATCTCCTCAAACCCTTCTCGCTCGAAAAACTCAGGCGATCACTGGAAAAGGTAAAAAGATTTCAGCAACATTTTGGCCGTGAAAACATCTTAAAACTTGTCAGCGGAACGACGCGGCAGCGGATCGTCGGAAAAAAAGGAACGGAATTTATGGCCATTGATATTAACGATATAGCGTATTGCTATACCGAACACAAGATAGTCTTTGCAAGAGACTTTAACGGTCGCCAGCTGATCATCGATAAAAGCCTTGGAGAACTTGAAGCGAGCCTCGACCCTGAAATTTTTTTCAGGCTTAACCGGAAATTCATCGCCAACGTCAAGGCTATTGATCGGTTTAAATCAGTGCAGGGCAAAATCCGGATCTACCTTAAACCGGAAACGAAGGAAGATGTTCATGTGAGCAAAGAAACCGCGCCCGGCTTCCGTCGTTGGATCGCCGCGCAGTAGTTTTATGCAGGCTATTCCTCATGCAGGGGTCGTTTTTTGATCATACCACCTTTTATGTCGTTGACACTGTTCTCCACAACGAAAGCGTCATCATCAATTTTAGCGATCTCGGTTTTCAGGCGCTGGAGTTCGAGACGGGTAATTACAGAATACAACACATCAATGTCTGTTGTACGGTGGCCTTGTTTACCATAGCCACTTTTACCCTTCAGCACCGTTACACCCCGGCCCATTCGCTGCGTGATGGCTTTCATGATCTCATCACTTTTCTGCGAAACGATCATGACACTGGTATACTCTTCGATACCATGAACAACAAAATCGACTGTTTTGGAAGCCACCAGGTAAGTGAGGATGGCATACAATGCTGTTTCAATATTGACGAGGTAAGCGGCAACACTGAAAATAACGATGTTAAGGATGAGGATAATATCACCCACGGTCAGCGCCGTTTTGCGGCTGGTGTAGATCGCCAGCACTTCCGTTCCATCAATAACACATCCCCCCCGTATTGAAAGCCCGATTCCCAGCCCGAGAAAAAAGCCGCCAAAGAAAGAGACGAGCAGTTTATCGTGTGTGACCATCGGAAAGTCCAGGACCGCAAGGGAGATGGCCAACAGACTAATGGCCACGAGCGTTTTAACGGCAAAGATCTTTGCGATCTGGGTATACGCGATAATGATAAAGGGAATATTAATGACGACGAGCAAGTACGACAGGTTGATGTCAGTCAGTGTATTCACGAGCAAAGAGATTCCAACGACACCGCCGTCCAGAAAATCATTGGGGAGTAAAAAGCTTTTTAGTCCGAAGGCGGCCGCCAAAATGCCAAGCGAAATGAAAAAAGTGTCTTTGATGGCCCGGGCAATATTGATCCGGCGTGATCGCTGTGCTTTAAGCTGCTGGAGACGGTCCTGGGTTGACATGCTATTAAAAATAGATAAAAAAAGCCAGGCTGCATGCCGTCAGGACTGGCTTTCAGTGTTTTTGACGGATGCTCTATTTTTTGACTCCCGGCTCCCGGAGGAGGAACTCCTCATGCAACTCGGTCTGACGGCTCGTCATGGGCATCTGCCAGCCATTGATGAAAACATATTTGAGGATGGTCTGCGTTTCAAACGGATCACCATTACAGACCAGCAACGTAGCATGCTTCCCCGCTTCGATGGAACCCAGCTTATCCTGCACACCAAAGATCTCGGCTGCCGTGATGGTAACGGCTTTCAGCGCCTCCTCTTTCCCCAAACCATACGCGGCAGCAAACCCGGCGTGGTAAGGCAGGTTACGGTCGTTCCCCGTTCCGCTCATCGTCCGTAAGGCCACTTTTACGCCCGCTTTGTGCATTAACCCGGCGTTGGCGTAAGGCCGGTCATACCGGTCGTAATCGCGCGTGGGTTCTTCGAGCACAGGTCCGGTGATGACCGGATGCCCTGCGCCGGCAATCTCATCGGCTACCCGCCAACCTTCTGATACTCCGGTAAGAATAACTTTTTTCAGCTTCCGTTCCTTTGCCCATTGTAGGGCAGCCTGAATGTCTTTTGCGGCGTTGACCTCGATCATCACCGGAATTTTTCCCTGGATAACCGGCAACAGCGCCAGCATTTCGGGGTAATAATCGATGTCTTTGCCCTGCGTTGCCGAATCGAGCTTGTAAAACTGCATGGCCTTGTCCCAGACATCATTTAGCATGGCCAGATCCTTCTCAAACGTCTTTTTGATTTCCTCGTCCGTGCGCCGGTCGAACGCCCCGCGCCTTCCCCGCACGGGGAAATTCAGCAAGACGCCTTCAAAATCGCGGTATAACTGCGCCGATGTGTAGCCATGCAAATCGATCAGGGCTGCTGTTCCGGGAAACAGTCCGCCATCGGGAACCGCCAGCACCGTAGTGACACCGTTGACACGGGTTACGGGTATATGCGCGGAGTTCGGGTTAACGGCTGTCAGCGCTTTCATCTGCGGCACAACCTCGCCTTTTTCGCGTTGGTCAGACGCCTGCGGGATCTGCCCGATCTCCAGCAATCCAATACGCGTTCCACCGTTGATCATTCCCGGATAAATCCATTGACCGCTGCAATCCAGTACTGTTGTGCCCTGTGGAATTGCAACGTTTGTTCCCACCGCGGAAATTTTTCCATCCTCGATCAGCACCGTGCCGTTGGTAATGATACCTTTTGTTACCGTGTTAATAGTCGCACCGGTCAGCGCAAAACGTCCGTTGCGCGGCTTTCCATTCTGCGCGTCAAGAAAAGACGGCAACATGACCAGTGATACCAAAATTATATAGCTGCAGATCCTTATCATGCTTTCCCTTTTATTTAAAAAGTTCATAAAAGTCGGTGGTTCCCTGCATGCAGTTGTCCTCCTCAAATGCCTGGCGCCGAATAACGGGAAGGTCCAGCGCCTGTTCAGTGTCGACGTACAGGCGCATGTCATCGGCATCGTTCTTGCGGTCAAAACGGATGATACCCTCAACAACGGTCATGACGGGAATCGCATAGACAGAGAGTGGATGTCCTTTGAAGATCGCGAGATCCGCTTCCTTTCCGATCTCGATTGACCCCACGCGATGATCTATTCCCAATTGTTTTGCGGGATTAACCGTGATCAGCGCCAGAGCTTCCTCGTCGCTGAGGTTTCCATACTTCCGGGTTTTGGACGCCTGGTGATAAAGGTGACGGATCTGCTCGCCTGAGTCGGAGTTGATTGACGTCAGCACACCGTTGCGCGTGAGGATTGCCGCGTTGTAGGCGGTGGAATAATATACTTCCAGTTTGTAAGCCCACCAGTCTGAAAAAACGGAGGCCATGGCACCGAATGCCGCGAGTTCAGGCGCTACTTTGAATCCTTCGTTGACATGTTGAAAGACAAGCTTTTTGATGCCGAAGTCGCGAAAGACGTTGATCAGCATCAGAATTTCATCAGCGCGGTAAGAATGACAATGGACGATAATATCGCCGCGGAGGACGTCCGCGAGGATCTGGAGGCGCGGGTCAAATCCGGGTGCTGTCCCACGGAAACCTTTCTGTTTTTGCTGTGCATTATAGGCGTCCCACTTTTGCTGGTACTGCCGTGCTTCAGCAAAAGCCTCGCGTATTACGAATTCAACACCCATCCGGCTTTGCGGCTGTTGGCCATCCCGTCGTCCATGGGTGGTCGGGTTTTCACCCAGTGCAAACTTGATGGTGCGTGGAACGCCCTGCATCTTCAAAGCGGTCGGATCTACTTCGCCATAGCGGTGCTTGATGACGACACACTGCCCGCCAATGGCGTTTCCCGAACCGTGCATGGCATGGGAAATGGTAACACCACCCGCCAGCGCACGGTAGATAGCGATGTCCAGCGGATTAATGACGTCGCCGACCGATACCTCCGGGGTGATGGCGGCAGTGTACTCGTTGATGTCCGAGATTCCCAGGTGTGAATGCGCATCAATAATTCCCGGCATGACGTAGAGACCGGTGGCATCGATGACATTGTATCCCGCGGGTGCGCTGATGTTCTTTCCTAGCGCCACGATACGCCCTCCGCGAACAAGGACGTCAGTACTCTCCAATGTCCCTTTTGTAACAGTTAAAACCGTACCATTCTTCACCAACAGATTGCCTGTGTGTTCCTGGGCCAGTGCCGTGGAAAAGAACGCGGCGAAGAAAATGGCTAAAACTCTCGTCATGCGTTTCAGAATTTTGGAATTTTTTTACCTTCAGCAGGAAACGAATCTGTCCCGAGGAAAGCGCTTCCTGTGAAATTATCCCCTGCAACCTTTACATTAATCTCAATTTTCCCTGTGCGTTGATCCAGCATTCCGGGATAGGAAAATTTAAGCGTTGTACCTTCCAGCGTGACATTCTCAATGCGCACAGCTTGTGGCGTCTGCGCTGCGGAAATGCTACCGGTGAGTTGATCCCCTTCCCGTACCAGGGTCAATACCGCGTCCAGTTTTCCCTGCGGCGTCCGGATCAGCAGGCTCCATTGTCCTTCGGCCGCGGCTGTGGCATTCGGATCAGCTTTGGGCGGTTCCTTTCCATCGATTTTAAATATGACCCCTTCGACAAATACGTAGCGGATCACAGACTGCTCATCAAAGTACGGCTTGTCGCAGATCAACACGCTGGCGATCTTTCCCTTGTCAATGGTACCGAGCCGATCGGAAAGACCAAACGACTCCGCAGGATAAGTGGTCAGGGCCGCAAGCGCCTGGTCCTCGGTTAGCCCGGCGCTGATCATCCGCCGCAAATTTTTTCTGACGTCACCGGTTTTCACGTCCGTGCCGGAAAAGCCAAACCGCAAACCCGCTTTTTGATACGCCGCGGCAAGGCCGACATGACGCGCAACAAAATCATCGCGTCGTTTCCGGAGCGCCTCGGTTTCCGGATCTGCGCTGCGTGTAGTATCACCGTTATCATCCTTTTTGTTTTCAGGCGGAAGATCGAGGCTGATAAACACCCTGGCATCCGCAGTTTTCATTTTGTCGACGAGGTCCCACCCTTCCTTGACCTCGCCCAACATCAGTGAAAATCCGAGCTCTTGACGGAGTGTCATGACGCGTTGCAACGCAAGGAGCTTCTCAGCCTTGTAGAAAACCGGCTGTTGCCTGCTGATGACCGGATAAAAAGCTTCAAGGACTTCATCCCGGATTGGTCGTCCGAGACCCCTGGGATCCTCAGCGTACAAAGATTGATATTGCCTGGCGAGTGCCGCCTTCCGGTACAAGCCCCGCCACTGTGCAATTACCCCCATCGTCGTCGATGGATACACGCGGTCTGCCGGCGTCAGTTCAGCATACAATGAAAGCTTGTCTCTGATGATCATTGACTCCGGAGACTCGCCCGCCAGCAGAACAACGGCGCCGTTACCGGGTAACATCTTGCCATAGGGAACGACGTGTGCTGCCGTAAAACCGATCCTGCGCCAGGCGTCTACGGAGGACTCGTCGGGCGCAATGAAATCAATGACCCTGCGTTGCGGTGTAATACCTGCTTTTTCCGGAAGGGGATTGCCCGGGTCTTTAGGACGTTCGCGATGCTGATCTTCGCGCGGTTTTTCGATTCCGATGTGCGACAAGCCATTGATAAAGCCGGGGTAGACATACAGACGCTCAGCGTTTATGACAATGGCATCAGGAGGAATGGCAACACTCCTGCCAACATCGTGGACCAGGCCATTCCTGATAATGATTGTTCCCTTATCGATTTTTCTCCCCGGTGCCTGGATGATGGCGGCGTTGGTAATGGCATACGTTCGGGAAACGGTTTTCAGAACGGGTTCATCCTGCGCGTTTATGTCAACCGGCGTTAAAAGCCATAGACACAGCACTAATAAAAGGCAGCGGTTATTCATCCAATAGATTCGTTCAGGTCACAACAAGATAGGCAGCGCACCAGGTCGCGACAAAGCGGAATATAGGAAAGGCCTAAATACATGCTAAAAGGTAGGAGAACAGCCGTCCGGAACAGCGCGCAAAAAGGAACCGGGCAATGTACTAGCCGACGCGTTTCGCCTTATATCGTTCTTTCTGCAGGATCTGCACGATCTTATCGCGGTGATCGCCCTGGATCAATATTTCGCCATCCTTCACTGAGCCGCCGACGCCACACTTCGACTTCAGCATTTTTCCCAGCGATTCGAGGTCGGTCTGCGTGCCTGTAAAACCCGTGACTACCGTAACCTGCTTACCACCCCGCATGCGTTTGTCCAGCAGCACCTTCAGGTTTTGCTGCTGCGCGGGCAGGGTCACCGCGCTTTCATTCTGCTGATAGTTAAAGCTGAAATCCGCATCCGTTGAGTATACCACCCCTTCTCTTTTTTTCCAATCGTTCTTTTTACTCATATCGCAAATACCAGGAATAAACTGATGATCAATAATACACCACTGACGATGCTGAAATTAAAAGCCCACTCCACATTTTTACGAAAGATGATACCGAGCAGGGAAATTACAAACAGGGCCAGCGGAACAATGCCAACAGGGCCATAAATACCGGCGAAGCTGACACCATAGGTCTCCGGGCCATTGGATATGTAACGGGTTGTAGAGAAAAGCGGTGTGTGTTCAATGTAGATCAACGACCCGACCTCGAAGTTCCGCGCTTTCATCTCGTAAAATTTTATCCGCGTGCCTTCTTCCGTTGTGATCACATCGTAGGCGTAGTGCCTTTGCGTTCCGCGGCCCGTGGTTTTAAAAACCGCGTACATTTCGGCGACTGTTTCCGTCGTCTGCACCACGGGAAGAAAATAATCAATCATTAACAGGCAGCCCAGCAGCGCTCCCGCGAAATTAAATCCAATGACCTTCGGCAGGTATTCTTTCATCAGATGCCGGAGTGATGGCTTTGATGGCGCCGGACGGTGCCCGGCATTTCTTCCCCGGTATCTCGGATCGCGATGAACGGGACCGCTCTCTTCCTTGAGAATATTAAAAGGATCACGGAAGCTCAGATCATACGTGCGTCTTTTGACAGGGTCGCCCAGGACGTCATAGGCTTCATTGATTTTCTGAAACAACGTAATGGCTTCGGGCGAAGGATTTTTGTCAGGATGATATTGCACCGCCAGCCTTCGGTAGACACGCTTGATCTCGGCATGGCTGGCAGATGTACTGACACCCAGGATCGTATAATAATTCTTCATCTAACGGTCGTTAACGCCAGACGCAAAGGTCGAACCGGTGTGTAATTTCGTTTGCAGCGTTTTTAAATATCCGGCCATACAGGGAGAGGGTTAGGGGTTATACAAAAATAAGAATGCCCCGGGAAAATCCGAGGCATTCTTTCCGACATTATCGGTATGGCTGGTTAGTTGTTACCCATCTTCTCCATTTCCTTTTCGAAGGTTTCCTTGAACTTCTCGTAATCGTAATCGATTTTCAGGCGCTCATCCTTCGAAAGACGCTCGTTGTATTTTGTTACGAGGTCATCCGCAGAAAGTTCGATGGCGACGTAGGTCTTATAGGTACCTTGCTGCGTCTGCATGGATTTCTCACAGATGGTCCGGAGGCCGGACAAAGTCTGATCAACAATTTCGCGGTTGAGACTTTCAAAGCGCTCTTCAACCTCTTCCTTGTTGTTCATCTCACGGGAGTTGACATAATTATCAGTCACGGTCTTGACGGTGGTCTGAATCGCCTGCGCCAGTTCGTTCCTGGCGTTGGTAAGTGCTTTCTTTTTAGCGGTGACCTGATCCTGGCTTTCACCGATGGAGTTTGCACGGAAGGCTTTGGCAGTGGTGAAGAAATCGGGGCCTGAACACGGGATGACTACTTCGGTCTCGCCTTTAGGAGCTTTTTCCTTGCTTTTACAGCCTGTTATAAAGACACCTGCAAGCGCGGCCAGGGTGAGGGTAGATAGGGCAAAATTTTTCATTTCCATTAAGAATTTAGTTTACAAGTTATTACTACGCAAAACAAATACCAAAAACGTGTGACGCTGTGATTTGTGTGAATTCAATGGAAATCACTGCAAAACCGTATTGAGCAACTCATTTATGCGATCTCTTTCCAGCGTCTCCAGTGCCTTGCTGTAGGCATCGATGCTTGACTTGTCGTAATCCAGTCCATAACCCCGAACCCTGTCAAGCGTCGTTGCATAGATTTCCTTTCCTTCCTTAACAGTCATCACTTTGATGACACCCGTCAGGTAGGTGATATAGATACTCCCGGAAACTGCACCTTTTTCAGAATCTGCCCGTACATCGAACCAGAGGTCGGCCGCGGTTTTGTTGTCCGTAAACTCGAAACCGTTATTCGCCAGGAGATTCCGTAATTTATTACTGAGCTGTTCGTGCGTTTTACGCTGACCGAGGCTTTTTTCGTCAGCGGTCATATACACCAGCGGCCGCTGAACTTTCAGGATGCAATGTGACACGGGTACATTCAGCGTCCGGGCGATCAGGGTATAAATCGGTGAACTACCGCTACCGCTAAGCGCATCGATGTCTACTTTAATTGCCAGTGTTTGTTCAAGGTCTTTTGATCCGATTCTATTCAACAGGATCTTTGCCTGGCCTTTCTCGTCCAGGGTGTAGTTTGGAAATACGTCGCCCGCGCCCTTTTCGAAAGCGGCATACAACGGAACGTGTGCTGCGGGACGGTTCACATCTTTGTACTGGGCAAGGACAGTGACCGCGGCACCGGATTGCTGAATGCGCCGGTTCAATGTTAATTCGGCCGGTTCGAGTTTCAGGCTGATCTTGTCCAGGGTATTCTGAATGGATGCGTAAATTTCGTTCACCAGTAAAACTTCCCGGTTATCAATGGTTACCGGTATTGCTTCTCCCAGGTATTTCTCGATGCTCCGCAAGGCCTGGAAATAAAAACTGATGGATTGCAGGCGTTCACCATTGCGTGCGGCAGTGTGTCCTTTCTGCAAATAGTCGGTCGCCAGGATGGTGGCATTTCGCTTTTGTTCTTCTTTGATCTGGCGATAGCGCGCGATGGACAGGCGATAGTATACCCAGTAATTTGCGGGGTCTTCCCACGCGTCGACAAGTTCAAATTCTTCGATCTCATCGGCCGCAGTGGTTTTGATGATCTGCTCGTATTGTTCGGTGAAAAATTTCCGGTTCGATTCGAGCTGGCTGAGGATGGATGTACTGGACACATTGACTTTGATGTCCGATATGAGATCGTCAAGGGCGCTTTTTTTCGCGGCCTGGATATAGTTTGTATTCCCGGATTTTAAAGAATGTCCGATACCTGTATAGTAGCCGTCCTGGTAAGGCGTCGTTTTCAGCCAGGAGGGTTTAAGGGCTTCCGGATCAGGTGGCTGGACTTTCGGACTGCATCCCGCGAGAATAATCAGAAACGTAAAAAGTCGCTTCACAAAATAAACATTAGGTTCCTTCCGTTGAGAAATATGCCACATCCGTGCCAGAATTCGCAACAACAAATCTACGTTGGATTCCAAGGAAAATGGAGGAAATCCCGGCTAAATTTTTAATTTTAAACAAACAAATGGCTATGAAGAAGGTGATTTTGGGTTGTCTGGCTGCGATGTTCGTCACGGCATGCCAGGATAATGATACCGGAAAAAAAGAGTTTACCGGTAATGAAGCGACGTACGCACTGTCGCCGGGATCGGCCTATCCAATTGACGGCACAGTCACCTTCAGGGAAAAAACGGACGGAAGTACGCTGGTTGTGTTGCAGCTGAACGGTACGGAAGGCAATCTTCAGCATCCCGCTCACCTTCATGCTGGTGACATCTCGACACCCGATGCCGACATTGCCGCGTTACTCAACCCGGTGACAGGATCGACAGGGCGGAGTGAAACTCTCCTTCGCGAACT
>DASPJC010000092.1:0-2587 GCA_035628815.1 Ohtaekwangia sp.
CCGTAAGGCATTTCCATGACTGCTGGTTTCTTCTGAATCGCACCCAGCGCCAGAATGCCGACCTGTGGCTGCATAATGATCGGCGTTCCCATGACATTCCCGAAAGAGCCGACGTTGGATATCGTGAAAGTCCCACCCGCGAGATCGTCCGGTTTGAGTTTGTTGTCGCGTGCCCTGCGAGCCAGGTCATTCACGGCTTTTGCCAGCCCGCCGATGCTGTACTGATCTGCATTTTTGATTACCGGAACAATGAGATTTCCCGAAGGCAACGCCACGGCCATACCAATATTGATATCTCTTTTTTTAATGATCTTGTCGCCATCAACCTGGATATTGATCATGGGAAAATCCTTGATCGCACTGACCACCGCTTCAATGAAGATCGGTGTAAAAGTAAGCGGCTCGCTGTCGCGTTTTTGAAATTCGTTCTTGACTTTGTTTCGCCAGAACACAACGCTGGTTACGTCGGCTTCAACAAACGAAGTCACGTGCGGCGCGATCCGCTTCGAGTCGACCATCCGTTCGGCGATCATCTTGCGCATCCGGTCCATCTCGATAATCTCATCGCCTGAATTCAGCGAGGCCGACACTTTGGACGGTGTTGTCGTACTATGCGTTGCCGGAACGGCCGCACCGGGCCTGCGGTTCTGAACGTATGACAGGATATCCTTTTTCGTTACCCGGCCTTCAGCACCTGTGCCCGCGATCGTATCGAGTTCGGTAACGGTGATCTTTTCTTCCCGCGCGATATTCTTAACCAGCGGAGAATAAAACCGATTACTTGTTTTGAAATCTGTCGCGTGGTGCATGCCATTCACCTGAACGGGGTTGGCATCATGCTTTTCATGGGCTTCATTCACGACCCTGGAAGGCGTAACGGCCGGAGCGGCTTCGACTTCGGATTGTTCGCCGTCACGGCTGATAACAGCAATGGGTGAACCAACTTTGATCACATCTCCTTCTTTGGCCAGTATTTCTTTCAACACGCCGGCGTGCGTCGACGGAACTTCGGTGTCCACTTTGTCGGTCGCTACTTCAAGTACCGATTCGTCCTGCTCGATCTTATCGCCAGGTTTTTTCAGCCACTTCAAAATAGTAGCCTCCATGATGCTTTCGCCCATCTTAGGCATGATGAGTTCTACCTGTGTCATGGTTCAATCGTTTGTTTTCAGCGGCAAGTTAGTATTTTTGAATCTTAAATCGCTGTTCCCGTAAAGATCGTTTTTAAAAGTATTTTAAGTGTGTTTTCGTTCTGCGGAACTAACGTTTGCTGAAATAAAAGAACGGTATTGATACGAAGAATTTGATTTTTAAATCGTCATGAGCGTAATCAAAAGTGTGGCTTGTGTGGTGTTTTCATTGGTCTGCTCTTGCTCCCCGTCCGGAGGCGTTACAACCAACTTAACGGCATATCAAAAGCAGGTCATGGCATACTTTGATGCCGTAGCCTTGGGTTTTGAATTCGGCAACGCACCTGAAGTTACCCGCAAATGGCGGGAAGATCTCCGGATCTTTGTCGGCGGGAATCCCAACGAAGCACTGATGCTGGAACTGGCGGAAATCATCGCCGAAGTTAATGCGCTGACCACGGACGGCTTTGACATCGGTATTACGACGGATACCCTTGAATCCAACGGCTATATTTTTTTTGGTTCAGGAAAAGATTTTGTCAAACGGTTCGCCCCCGCTGCCCCGCATGTCGATTCTAATTTTGGTTTGTTCTTTGTCAATTACGATGGCTCGGATTACATCTATGAATCGATCATATACGTTGATATTTTCCGTGCTAACCCTGACGCCCAAAAACATCTCCTTCGGGAAGAATTAACGCAATCGTTGGGACTTGCCCGCGACTCACCGCAGTATGACGACAGTATTTTTCAGCGTGACTGGACCTTGGTCACATCGTATGCTCCCATCGACCGCGACCTGATACGACTATTGTATCATCCAGCCATGCCGGCCGGAATAGAAAAAAAAGGAGTAGATGAAATTTTGGGAAAACTACTGCCGGAACTTCGTATTGGCGAATAGTCAATTGCTGTTAATCCTTCGGAAGGTTTTGCCGGATCAGATTCAATACGGCGACCGAAGCCATTCTGATGTTTATCATCCTGTCTTTCGAAAGCTGAAGCCTGCGTGTAACGGTACGGTCCTTATCAGCATAGGCGATCCACACGGTCCCGACAGGTTTTTCAGGTGTCGCGCCGCCCGGACCGGCTATGCCACTCGTTGCCACACCAATGTCGGTGTTGAATTTTGTCCGGACGCCGATGGCCATCTCAATGATGGTTTCCGCGCTGACGGCACCATATTGATTCAGGGTCTCCACCTTCACATCCAGGTGTTCTTTCTTGATGTTGTTTGCGTAAGGAATCAAACCACCCCTGAAGTATGCCGAACTTCCCGGAACACTGGTGACCAGATGGCAAAGGTACCCGCCTGTACAACTTTCTGCGACGGATAATGTAAGCTGTTTTTCAGCCAGCGTCCTTCCGAGCACGACTTCCAGCGGATCATCACCAAAGCCGAAGATGTACTCGCCGGCCAGCGGCTTTAATTGTTCGCATAATTGCTCTGTCTCGTT
>DASPJC010000093.1:0-9490 GCA_035628815.1 Ohtaekwangia sp.
CTCGGCGCGGAAAATGCAGGCGGTCCTTACACGCTGATCGTCAGCGGGAAAAATACCATCACGCTGAGTAACGTGCTGGTCGGCGATGTCTGGTTATGTTCCGGCCAGTCGAACATGGAGTGGACGGTAGCCAACAGTGACAATGCAGCTGACGAAATCCGGCAGGCTGACTTTCCCATGATCCGCCATTTGAAAGTTCAGAATGCCGTCGCAGGAGAACCGCAGCAGGACATCAAGGGAGGATCGTGGATGGTGTGCAGTCCCGAGACCGTAGCAGACTTTACAGCCGTGGGATATTTCTTTGCGCGCGACCTGACCCGCGACCTGGGCGTTCCCATCGGGCTGATCAATTCTTCATGGGGCGGTACACATGTGGAGACATGGACAAGTCGTGAAGCTTTCGAAGGAAGCGATGCGTTCCGGGAGATGATCGCGGGGTTGCCACGGTTGGACCTGGACGCTATGGCAAGGGAGAAGAACGCGGCCGTGCTGAAGAAGATTGAAGCCATGCAGGGGCCGTTGAATCAATCCGCGGCCGACATTCAATCGTGGCGCGAGCATTCATTTGATGCGTCTTCCTGGAAACAAATGGAGGTGCCGGGCTTGTGGGAGCAACAAGGTTTGCCAAATGTTGACGGCGTGATCTGGTATCGCAAGCAGATCGATCTCCCGGCGGAAAAAGCTGGCCAGGCTGCCACACTGGTTTTGGGAACGATCGATGATAACGACGAAACTTATGTCAATGGCGTGAAAGTCGGCGCTACGAACCGGTACAATGAAAGACGAAGTTATGCGGTGCCGGCGGCGCTGCTAAAAGCGGGCAGGAATATAATCGCTGTCCGCGTTGAAGATACCGGAGGCGGTGGTGGTTTTTACGGGGAAGCTGACGCGCTTGCGCTGACCATTGGATCATCAGCCATACCGTTGGCCGGTCCGTGGTCGTTCCGGATTGAGTCCATGAACATGGCAAGTTCGGTCGGTCCGAACAGTTACCCCACATTGCTATACAACGCCATGATCCACCCGTTGGTCCCGTATGGCATCAAGGGCGCGATATGGTACCAGGGTGAATCCAACGCCGGAAGGGCATACCAGTATCGCACGGCATTTCCGCTCATGATCACCGACTGGCGGAAGCGCTGGGGACAGGGCGATTTTCCCTTCTACTTCGTGCAGCTGGCAAGCTTCGGTGCCGACCATGGTGATAGCAGGAAGGGCAGTACCTGGGCGGAACTTCGTGAAGCGCAGGCACGCACGCTTTCCCTGCCGCATACGGGAATGGTTGTGACCACCGACATCGGTGATCCTGTGGATATCCATCCGCGAAACAAACAGGATGTTGGCAAGCGCCTGGCCGCCGTTGCGCTGCGCGAGGCTTTTCAGAAAGATATCATGGCTGGTGGTCCTGTCTTCCAGTCGATGAAAGTCGAAGGCAACCGCGTCAGGTTATCGTTCACGCAAACCGGCGGGGGATTACTGGTTCGCGACAAATATGGTTACATCAAGGGGTTTGAAGTAGCTGGAAAAGACCAGCAATTTCATTATGCCAAAGCATTTCTGGAAGGCGATCAGGTCATCGTGTTTCATGATAAAGTAGCCGAACCGGTTGCTGTACGTTTTGGCTGGGCAGACGATGCCAGTGACAATAATCTATTCAACAAAGAAGGGTTTCCCGCGCTTCCCTTTCGCACCGACAGATGGAAGGAAACTACGCGGGAGGCAAAGTTCACGATCGGTAACTGAACATTCCCGCATCATATAAAAGCCAAGGATTCCGCCAGGATCGTCTGCAGTGTCTCGGCTGAGAAGTCGTGCCCCACGCCGTCAAACAGCCTGATCTTGTGCACCAGCCCATTGCGTTCGTGCAGGATCTCAAAGAGCGCTTCCGATTGCAAGGGGGGAATGGAATTGTCACCCCTGCCATGAAACAGATACGTTGGTACAACATTGCCATGGATATGCCTGATGGGACTGGCATCCTCCAGCCGGTTGAGATCATCAGTCCCAACGAGGTTGTAAAGAAGCGACGGAAATACTTCTATCGCGAGCAACGCTGGCAGATCGGTAGGCGCTGCCAGGGCGATCACCGACTTTACCTGGCCGCGTTCATTATTGCGATAAGCGTATAGCAATGATAAATGAGCGCCGGCACTGTGCCCGAAAAGCGTTACATGATCGGGGTTAAGAACATATTCTTCTGCGTTTTCCTTAAGGAATAACAACGCCTGATCGATGTCCTGGAGCAGGTCGGTGTAGTCCACCGCATTGTCGGCGTCGGCATAGCGATAGTCTATCGACACCGTTGCGTAACCGTTATCGGCAAACTGCTGCGCGATCGACCTGAAATCGGCTTTCGAACCTTCGCGCCATCCGCCACCATGCACCAGCACCACAACCTGTGTTTTTTGCGATCTGTTCGCCGGCAAATTGAGATCCATCTTATTGCGTGCGAAGGGGCCATACGACACGTCGTCGACCATGCGCTCCGCCGGAGGATTGGTATCGGATTCCGAACATGCAGCGATCATGATAACGGCAAGAAAAAAAAGGAAGCATTTCAGCATAGGCGGAATGATCCGCATGATGTTTCCGAAGGAAAAAGAATGTTGCATATTATTATCCGCCGTCTGGCGCATGACTTTATTTTTTGCTTGGAAGTTTAAAAAGTGTTGCCAAACACTTAAGGTGCTGATTATTGGACTGTATCAAGCTATGCCACCCGGACAATCGTTAGCACCCCGCCAGCAGGTTTCCGGTTTGGGGATTCCATACACCTATCCCAAAAAAATTGAGGCTATTCAACCGCTTAAAATGCAGCAGCAGTAATGCCTGTCAGATTGGTTTGTTTCTTTATTTTTGGTTGTATGATATGCCGGATCCTGGGTATTGCCATTGTTTTAAGCCTTGCTGTGAGTGCTTCCAGTGAGGCGCAGCCGGGAAAACTTCCGCAAAAGAAAATCGTTTTCCAGCAGCTTCCCGGGAAGCTAAGCCTTTCACAAAGTTCGATCAATTGTGTGCTGCAGGATCGCGACGGATTTTTATGGATCGGAACCTGGTCAGGGCTGATCCGCTACGACGGGTATTCCACGCAGATCTTTCATTCTGATGACGGTCCCGATCAGATCAGGAGCAACAAGATTACAGCGATCCATGAGGACCGCAGCGGATTACTTTGGATCGGAACACACATGGGCGGATTATTCCGTTATGATAAGAACACGAACAAGTTCGTGCATTTTGAACATCGGCCTGCTGATAAGGCTAGTCTGAGCAACAATAATATCTGGAGTATCAAGGAGGATCGCCGCGGAAATTTATGGGTAGGAACAGAGTATGGACTTAATGTTTTGAAACCCGGGACAACCTCATTTGACAAATTTTTTCATCACGACCACGACAGCACTTCGCTCAGTCACAATTTTGTTACGGACATTTTCCTGGCATCCTCCGGCGATTTGTGGATATCGACTTCGCACGGGTTGAACCGTCTTATCCGCCATGGTGATGGTCATGGGTTCGCATTTGAAAAATACCTTTATCCTGAAGACCCCGACAACGGCAGTCTTCACAATTATATTTACCAGGTTGGCGAGCTGGTTATTCATAACCAGTCTTCCATATGGTTCAGCACGAAGAAAGGCCTTAAAAAATTGCAGGATAAAAAACTCCGGAATTTCATGGTGGCGGACGAAGATGAATCCGCGGGATCTAATTTTTTCCGGTCACTGCTCACGGTTAGCGACGGCGATCCTTATCTGCTGGTGGGTTCGGAGACCGGCCTGAACTTTTTCGATCCTGTTTCGAACACGTTCATCCGCTATCTCAGCAATTCAGACCAAAAGGTAAATCTGAGTCACAATACGATTACCGCGCTTTACATGGACCAGGGCGGCGTCTTATGGGTGGGCACAAAGAAGGGTTTGAATAAATACGACACCTACGCCAACGATTTTGAATCGTATGCTACGAGTTTTTTTGACCCGACAAAAAGCATAATAACCGGTATCGCCAATACCGTCGACGCGACCTGTCCGACGTGTGCCGACGGTGACATCAAACGCGGGTACTGGATCTCTACGATCGGTGGTGGACTTTATCGATTTTCAAACGGCCGCTTCCAGCGCTACACATTGGCTGGTGCCGGAGACGATAATTTTGCCGACTTCATTCAGACGCTGTATGCGGACGGCAAGGGTAGCGTTTGGATTGGTACCGCCGGGTCGGGCGTTTACCGCTTTCGCGAAAAAGATATTTCACCCAACAGCACCGTCATCGCGCGGTTTGATCATTACGACCTGCGTACATCTCCGGCTTTGTCGGATGATCACATTATGGCCATGGAGGAAGACCGTGATGGTAACCTCTGGGTTGGTACGTGGAGCGGCGGACTTAATAAAATTACCCCCGAGGGAAATGTTGAGGTGCCTGCAGAGCCGCTGCTCAAACAGGCGCCACTGGTCGCGATGCATGCCGATCATTCCGGTATTTTGTGGATTGGCACAAGGGGTGACGGACTTTACCAGTTTAATACGGTGGACCAGCACGCGCGTCAATACCTTCACAACGATGAGGATACGCATTCGCTGACAAACAATTTTATCAACGCCGTTTTTGAAGATCACTCCGGCATGCTCTGGGTCGGGACAGAAGACGGATTGAACGCATTGGACCGCCGGGCGGAGAGGTTTACGGAATTCAAAATGGCCGAAACGCGGGGTAATGATGTTGTGGTCAGCATTCTTGAAGACGATGGTGGCAAATTGTGGATTGCACACTGGGATGGGCTGACCGTACTCGATCCCGCCGACTCGACCTTTGTTCAGCATTATGATCACCACGACCGGATACAAGGCGGATTTTTCTATAACAATGTCTGTTTTAAAGACCGGGAGGGACGCCTGGTATTTGGCGGGTCGGATGGATTGAATATTATCGACCCGTCGGCGCTGGTGCAGCACCCGCTGCAGCCAAAGGTGGCGCTGAGCAGTTTCAGGATATTCAATAAACCGGTTTCATTCGGCGAAGAGCATAACGGGCGGGTATTACTGGACAAACCATTGGCGGCCATGCAGACCGTTGTCCTTAAACATTTCGAAAATTCCTTTTCGTTCGAATTTACAGCTTTGGATTTTGCCGGTCCCGAAAAAACACGCTATGCCTTTATGCTGGAAGGTTTCGATAAAAGCTGGAACTATAGCAACGCGGATCGACGCTTTGCAAACTATACCAATCTCGGAGCGGGCCACTATGTGTTCAAAGTAAAGGCGACAAATACCGACGGCGACTGGAACGACGCCATCAGCCAGGTGTTCCTTGAGATCCGTCCGCCGTGGTGGAAGACAACCTGGGCCGGCATCGTCTACGCGTTGATTCTGCTGGGCGTGCTGTATCTGTTCCGCAAGTTTATCCTGGTGCGGGCGAACCTCATCCACGACCTTAAACTCGAAAGGGTGCAGCGCGAGAACATGGAGAAACTTAACCAGGCCAAGCTCCGGTTTTTTACACACATCTCTCACGAATTCCGGACACCGCTGACCCTGATTATCGGTCCTATACAAAACCTCCTGGAGTCGGTAGAGGCCGGTAAACTGATCCGTGACCAGCTTATGGTGGTGAATAGCAACGCGCAACGCCTGCTGAGGCTTGTCAATCAACTGCTTGACTTCCGCAAGGCGGAATCCGGTAATATGACACTCGAAGCTGCAGAAGGAAATCTTGTCCGGTTTATCCGCGAAATCAAACTGTCTTTCGATGGCCTGGCTGAGAAGATGCGTATAGATTTCGGATGTAAGACGTCAGCCAACACCATAAAGCTCTGGTTTGACCGCGACCTGTTTGAAAAAATATTCTTCAACCTCCTGTCCAACGCTTTCAAGCATACGCCCGAAGGCGGGAAAATATCCATCATTATCCAGGAAGGACTAAATGATGTATCCGTTATAATTGAAGACAACGGCCGGGGTATCCGAAGGGAACACATCGAAAGTGTATTCCAAAGCTTTTTCAGTTACGATGAAGACAGGCATCATGCGAGCACCGGCATCGGGCTGGCCTTGGCGAAAACGCTGGTCGAGATGCACCACGGATGCATTGACGTTGAAAGCCAGGTAAACGAATTCACGCGTTTCACCGTCAAGGTACCGAAAGGCTTTGCGCATTTTAATGCTTCCGAATTATCGCTAGAAAGAAGAGACAGTGACAATATTGAAAAGTACCCGGCGCTCGAATCCAGTCGTGTACAACTGGCGTCGCCTGATTCGCCTGAACGGACGAGCCCTGAGCCGGCAGGACGGTTGCTGATCGTCGAGGATAACGAGGAAATTCGCGATTACATTCAATCGGTATTTGAACATGATTACCATTTGCTGGTGGCCGGCGATGGTAAAAGCGGGCTGGAACTGGCGTTGAAAGAATCGCCGGATCTTATCATCAGTGATGTGATGATGCCTGTCATGGATGGTATTACGTTTTGCAAGGTGATCAAATCCAATGTGCGTACGTCTCACATACCCGTAATTCTTCTGACCGCCCGAACGTCACTTATTTTTAAAGTGGAAGGACTCGAGAATGGCGCAGATGAATATCTCACCAAACCGTTTAGCCCGAAAGTGCTTCAATTGAAAGTGCGGAACCTGATCGCGCTCCGAAAAGTGATGCAAAAACTTTTCCAGGACAGCCAGGTACTCACCATTGAGCCCCGGCGGGTCGTGCTCACTTCTGCGGACGAACAGTTTGTAAAATCTGTTCTTGAGAGCGTCGAAAAAAACATGGGGAATGCGGACTATGCAGTTGACGATCTTGGACGCGACGCCGGTATGAGCCGTACACAGCTGTACCGGAAACTGAAAGCGCTTACGGGCCAGTCGGCAAACGAGTTTATCCGTACATTGCGGCTTAAACGCGCCGCCCAGTTGCTGGAGCAAGATGAATTGACCGTCGCCGAGGTTACCTATGAAGTCGGCTTCACTGACCTTCAGCATTTCCGGGAGTGCTTCAAAAAACTCTTCGGTGTTACACCGTCAGAATATGCGCAGCGTGCGGTCGATGGTGTTGATCGTTACCCGGCGGACATATGAAGTTCATTGCTCTTTTCCACGACTATTAAACCACTACACTGAAGACATGAAAATCCAGGCGATCTGTACTGATATCGATGGTACTTTGCTTGACAGCAGAAGGCAACTTTCGGCGCGTACCATTGCGGCCATAAAAAGCCTGAAGGGCATTCCGGTCATCCTCGCTTCTTCCCGGATGCCGGCCGCCATGCGTCATCTGCAGGCGGAACTGGATATTCTTCGCTGTCCGTTGATCAGCTATAACGGCGGGTATATCGTCCACACGGCAGGCGCTACCGCCCGGGTACTGGCGTCGGTCCAGGTAACACGGGAACATTGCGCTGACATCGTGGCGATGGCACGGGGAACATCCGTTCATGTGAGTTTGTATACCGGCGATCAGTGGTTTGCTCCTGCGCAAGATCAGTGGACTGAACGGGAAGAGCGTATTACCAAAGTGAAAGCGTCGGTGCGCAGTGCTGAAGATGTATTAGCGCAGTGGGAAGCTGAAAGAAATGGCGGGCACAAAGTCATGTGCATGGGTCCGGAAGACGAGATCAGTGCCCTGGAATCGCAGCTGAACCGTTCACTGGGAAGTGCGCTGCATGTCTATCGTTCGCGCGATACTTACCTGGAGATTGCGCCGCGTGCGGTTTCAAAGGCGACCGCCATGGTGATTGCGCTCCGGGATATTTACAATATCGACATCCGGAATGCGATGGCTTTCGGCGATAACTATAACGACATCGATATGCTCGCAGCGGCGGGTTTGGGTATCGCTGTCGGGAACGCCCGTCCGGAAGTGAAAGCGGCAGCCGCGGAGACCACGCTCAATAGTATCGATGATGGCGTGGCGATCGCGATCCAAAAATATTGCTTGTAATATTGCGGCGACTACCGCATGACTGTTAAAGCTCCAGCGTAAAAAAGGGCAGCCCTGCTTTTACGAGAATCGGTTTGGAGACATTGTACACCTTGGTACCGCCGTGAAGCTGACCTTCCAGGGTACCGGCATGGGCATGACCGTGAAAAGCCACATCCACCTTGATGCGGGTGAGGGGTTCAGCCAGCCGCGAACACCCGAGAAAAGGATAAATCGGTTCGGGTTCACCGATAATGGTTTCTTTGACAGGGGCGTAATGGAAGATGGCAATCTTTTTTTTAACGGTTCCGGCATGCGCATCCAATCGCGACAACGCACGCTCCAGGTGCAACGCTTCGTCTACGGCTTCCTGTACAAACGATTTCATGGCACCTTCCCCAAACATCGAAAGCATATAATTGTCAAACCCGCCGCCGAAACCTTTTACACCGGCAAACCCCACGTCGCCAATGACAATCGCTTCGCCATCGAGAATGTGGATGTTCTCATTCTGTACAATCTGGCGGATCAGTTTATGACGGCCTTTTTCAAAATCATGATTGCCCAACACAGCCACCACAGGGATGGTACATGATTTCAATTCTTCAGCGAGTACCTGCGCCTCTACTTCATCTCCCGTATCAGTCAGATCACCGCAGATGATCAGTACATCCGCCTGTTTCGAAACATCCTTGAAATAGTCCACCCACTTTCCTTTGTCCGTTTCCCTGACATGGATATCGCCGACAGCGGCAATGCGCGTTACTTTCCGATCTGCTACCTCCATGCTTAAACGGTTTTGATGGTGGTCACCTTGTAGTCCCATGCCTTGATATCAACCTGGTACTGCGTCTGGTCGATGATCGGCCCACGGCAGACTTTTTCCTGTGACGGCGGAATGAGGTACTGGTCCTGCGCACGCGACATCAGCTCGTCGAAGAGCCATTTGGGAATGATCTCATGGTAATCTGCCGGATACACAAACTGGAAAATCAGGATCTGGGCAAGCAGTAAATGCCAATGCTGGTCCAGCCGCGAAAGAACCCGCTGCCAGTTGAGTTTCTTTCCGTACTTTAACCAGATGTGGTTCACATCTGCCCCATCGTAACGTTCGCGGTTTTGAACATAGATCTTGCACCAGACGAGTTCCTCGGCAGGAATAAAACGCACCGGACTTCCCTCAAATTCTCCACGCGAGGCATGGGTATACCAGGAATCATCAACCCGGCAGATACTGTTGGGCGTATCAAAGATGACGTCGATAAAATAGTCGCCATGAAATATTTTCGCCAGCCACCGCACATCGGTGAGTTCGGTCTGGTAACCCTTTTCCGCGAAGAGTTTCAGGATCTTCGGATATTCTGAGGACTTGCAGAATACATCGAGATCTTTGGTATCGCGATAAATTCCGGTGTAATGGTTTGTGGCAAATCCGCCACCAAGCATGAAGTCCGCACCGCTTTCATTCAGCAGTGAAATTGCTTCCTGATAGAATGAACGTGCTTCGATTTTTTGGTCTTCGGTAACGATCATATTTTTAATCTTGCTGGATGTTTAAAGAAACGCACAGAAG
>DASPJC010000094.1:0-6053 GCA_035628815.1 Ohtaekwangia sp.
GCGGACTAAATACTTTTCGTCGTCTTTTTGGAACATACTATAGGGGTCCAATAACGGAGCGAGAAATATCGGAACTTTTCCTGTAGTAAAGAAATTATTGAATGGCCATCTCCGTCCTGAGAGGCAGCTTAAGCATAAGTAACCTGAATCGGGCTTAGGTTAGCAAGATGTACATTGTATACGCAAACGGGATTCTGGAAGCTTATATTCTATCCCCGCCCGAACGACCATTGTATGGACTTCACTTGAAGAAATCTCTCCTTTTATCACCTAATGGTTAGACACCAAAATGCATGTCGTCGGGCGGGCATTGAACTACGGGGCCTTAAGAATCTTGTTCTTTAGGAATCTCCGGCCTGCTGAGCTCTTGAAATATTTCTCCCTTCGAATTGATGCTTCCCGAGATTCAAATTCCTCTGCATAGACCAGCTCAAATGGAAGATACTTTTTGATTGACCTGGTCATTCCTGAATTATGTTGCTTTAACCGTTCTTGAAGGTTTTCACAATGACCTTTATACAAATATCGTGTATTCAGACTTCGAATAAACTAAGTGTAATACATAATACACAACTCAAAAAAAAAGCCAGCGCTATGCGCTGGTTTAGTAGCCCCGACAGGAATCGAACCTGTATCAAAAGTTTAGGAAACTTCTATTCTATCCATTGAACTACGGGGCCAACATAAGCAGGCGCAAAGTTATAAAATATTATTTCCCGTCAAGTCGCTTCCGTCGGCCAGGGTGAAAATTCATAGCCGTCTTTCAAAAAATTTGGGTATAATTTCAGGTGCTTTTCCTTCACCCGCTCAAAGATCAGTTGCTTGAGCCCATTGATGTTCTCATTCGCGGTAGCCGACACAAAGATCACATCGCTAAACCCATGCTGCCGGTATGATCCCCGCATCTCATCCAGGTTGGCGTCCGGATTTTGCTTGCGGAAAAGGTCGATCTTGTTCAGCACCAGGATCACGGGAATGTCGGCCGCGCCAATCTCCTGCAACGTTTTCATTACAACTTCAATCTGGTTGTCGTGGAACGGATGCGCCAGGTCAACCACGTGTAGCAGCAGGTCCGCTTCACGGACTTCGTCGAGGGTTGACTTGAACGACTCGATCAGGTGGTGGGGAAGCTTGCGGATAAATCCCACCGTATCAGAAAGCAAGAACGGAATGTTCCCGAAGACCACTTTACGCACCGTCGAATCAACCGTTGCAAAAAGTTTATTTTCGGCCAGCACACCTGAACCGGACAACAGGTTCATCAACGTCGATTTGCCGACATTCGTATAACCGACCAGTGCAACCCGTACCACGTTGGCCCGGGCCTTGCGTTGCGTGAGGCGCTGCTTCTCGATTTTGTCGAGCTTTTCCTTGAGTATCGTGATCTGGGAGCGGATGTTGCGCCGGTCCGTTTCAATTTCCTTTTCACCGGCGCCGCCCCGGGTGCCCGTTCCTCCGCGTTGCCGTTCCAGGTGAGTCCACAACCGTGTTAACCGTGGAAGGAGATATTGATTTCGGGCGAGTTCAACCTGCGTGCGCGCCTGTGCGGTTTGCGCGCGCATGAGGAAGATCTCCAGGATCAAAAGGCTGCGGTCGTAAATGGTGACTTTCAGGTCTTCATTATCCGCGGGATTCAGGGCCTTTTCAAGATTCCGCAGTTGCGACGCCGTGAGATCTTCGTCGAAAATAACATTGGCTACCTGGCGTTCCTTCACATATGCCTTCAACTCCTCGAGCTTGCCTTTGCCAAGGAAAGTACGCGGGTCGGGATGCGGCAGGTTCTGCACAACGCGGTGTATGGACTTGATGCCGGACGTCTCCGCCAGAAAAGCCAGTTCATCTAAATGCTCGTTCGTTTCGTCGCTCGTCTGGGCACTCCCTAATGCTACCAGAACAGCTGTGTTTTTATCGTATTCCATACTTTGTATTAGACTCCTCCAAACCGGGAGGGCGAACTTAACGGATTAATTGTCAAAACTGTTGCCGCAATCGGTTACTTTTTTTTACCTTTGGTTATCTAGACCTGAGATTTGACATTATCGTCTAATTTTTCGACTGTTTGTCGGAAGAATTAAAGGATGAATGTTCTCATAACCAGAGCCCCAATGAGAATTGCCATCGTCCTGAACACGTCCTGGAATATCTATAATTTCAGGATGAGTTTCATACGAACCCTGCTTGATCAGGGACATGAAGTCCATACCATCGCCCCTGTCGACGATTATACCCCACTTTTAATTGAAGCCGGTTGTATTCACCACAAGGTAAGAATGGACAGCCGTGGCGCCAATCCTATAAAAGACTCTGCCCTGATCGTGGAGTTGTTCATGATCTACCGCAGGATCCGCCCCGACATCATCCTTCACTACACGATCAAGCCAAATGTCTACGGCACACTTGCCGCCGCCATGCTCGGTATTCCGGTGGTAAACAATGTATGCGGCCTGGGTACGGTCTTCCTCAAAGACAATCTCGTCTCGGCGATCGCCATTCTGCTGTACAAAATCAGTTTCCGCTTCGCGCAAAAAGTATTCTTCCAGAATCCCGACGACCTGAAACTGTTCCTGGACAAAGGTCTGGTTCCGGCCGCCGCGGTTGACCTGGTGCCCGGATCGGGTATCGATCTCAAGCGCTTTCAACCTACCGGCTTTGCGCGCAATAAAAGCTTTACCTTCCTCCTCATCTCCCGGTTGATTACGGACAAAGGGATCATCGAGTACATCGAAGCTGTGAAAAAATTACGGTCATCCGGTGTTGACGCCAGGTTCCAGATACTGGGCGCCATGGATCCCCAGCACAAGCGTGGGATCAAGGTGGAAGTGATCCAGGAATGGATCCGCTCCGGTGTGATAGAGTACCTCGGCACAACAGATGATGTACGCCTTTTCATCAATAAGGCAGACTGCATTGTGCTGCCCTCATATCGCGAAGGCACGCCCCGCACGCTGCTCGAAGCCGCCAGTTCGTCAAAGCCCATCATCGCGACAGATGTTCCAGGCTGCAATCATGTCGTGGTCAACAATTTCAACGGTTTCCTCTGTAAATTAAAAGATGCCGATGACCTGGCCGATAAAATGCGGCAGATGGCAGGCCTTGAGAACAAAACCCTCAGAGTGTTCGGCGAGAACGGCAGGGCGAAAATGGAGGCGGAATACAATGAATCAGTTGTAATTAATAAGTATCTTGCCGCCCTTGAAAAATTCAAGCAAGCATCATAATTCTTAGTGTGTTTTCATGGAAGTCAGACAGACCGGCATCGACGGACTGGTAGAGATTATTCCCGCTTTATACCAGGACGACCGCGGATGGTTTTGTGAATTTTACCGGGCCGATAAATTCGAAACCGGTGGAATACGTTACAATTTTGTTCAGGATAATCATTCATTTTCACGAAAAGGCGTCGTCAGGGGACTTCACTTTCAACTTCCCCCCTATGGTCAGGCCAAGCTTGTGTCCGTTATCACCGGCAGGATCCTGGATGTGGTCGTGGATATCCGTCAGGGATCCAGGACCTTCGGGCAGGTCCATTACTGTATTTTGGACGCCCAAAAGCATAATATGCTGATGGTTCCGGAAGGTTTCGGGCACGGATTCGCGGCCCTGGAAGACTCCATTTTCCTGTATAAATGTTCGAACCTCCACCATAAGGAATCGGAACGCGGCATTGTATGGAACGATCCCGGGCTCAAAATCGACTGGCAGGTGTCGGATCCGGTGATTTCAGAAAAGGACCGCGGGCTCCCCACACTGGACGAGTTGATGAGAAAATCAGTAATTTCACAGTATTGAGTAACAAACACCTCGCGCTTTTGAAACGATTTTTTTCGCCGGTCCGCCTGCTGTGTATGCTGCTGGCCGGTTTATCACTGGCTTCCTGCGCCTCCTATCGTCAGAACATTATGTTCCAGGTGCCGGACGGACAGGCTGTAAAAGCACAGGTTGAAGCGGCCGAGAAAAATTACACCATTCACAAAAATGACGTACTCCAGCTCGGCATTTACACGAATAAAGGCGAACGATTAATCGACCCGGCCGCGGCTTTATCGCGCGACCAGACGGCCATGACCGACACGCCGCGAACATACCTGGTAAACGTGGAAGGAAAGGTCAGGTTCCCGCTGATTGATGAAGTACAACTGGAAGGGCTTACCATCCGGGAAGCGGAAACACTGCTCCAGGAAGCATATGCAAAGTTTTACCAGGAGCCGTATGTTGTTATCACCTACATCAACAAACGGGTCACGGTACTGGGCGCACCTGGTGGGCAGGTGATACCGCTTACCAACGAGAACGTCCGGCTTACAGAGATACTCGCCCTGACCAAAGGTGTCAGCAATGATGCAAAGGCGTCCAACATCCGGGTATTGCGCGGCGACCAGCTATTTGTGGCCGATCTCAGCACTTTCGAAGGCTATACCAAAAACAATATGATCGTAGCCGCGGGGGATATTATCTACGTGGAGCCTATACGCAGGCCATTCAGCGAAGGGCTACGTGACTATGGTCCGCTGATCAGCATTATTACCAGCCTGACGACGCTCATCGTGGTCATTGTCGGATTATAAACAGATGAATGGTGGAACCCACACAACATAACGCACAGCCACAGCTCCCTCCCCCGGACGGAATTGACTTCAACAAACTGCGCGTCATTGTGGCGGATAATATTGCATGGATCATCCTCATTTTTATCATTACCAATGCGGTGGCATACCTGATCATCCGGTATACGAAAGACCTGTATGAGTCCGTGTCGGAGATCAAACTTGATGTGAAGAACGATGCCACCGAGCTGGGCTTCACCGCCTTTACCGCTGACGAACCGCAGAATGCCGACCTGATCTCCGGTGAGATCGAGATCATCCGGTCAAAGCTTTTCCTCAACATCGTACTCGACAGTATGAAGATCGATGTAGGCTACTACAGCAGGGGCGACCTTCTGAATCACGAGCTTTTCACGAACACGCCCTACATCGTGGATCACAAACCAGCAACGTTCAACCACTACAACGTACCCATCTATCTTGAGGAAACGGGCAGTGAGACATTCTCCCTGGTGGTGGGCGAAGGACCGCTGGAAGTAAACGGCCGGTACAACGAGCCGGTCAGTATTAATGGTGGGGCGGTGGTGATCCGGAAAAACCCCTATTTTGTAAAAGGCGAAGATGATATCGAATTCTTTTTCATCGTCCACAGCCGTGATGTTTTGCTGAATTATATTGTCAGAAACCTCTCCGTGGAGCCGCTGAATTTTTACGCGAAAACGATTCGTGTGGCATTCAAGGATAACCATCCGCAGAAAGCACAGGCAATCATCCGGACCATCGACGCCGTGTACCTCACCTACAGTCATGAACAGAAAAACCAGGCAAACAAGCAGAAGATCGACTGGCTGAACAACGAGCTTCGCCAGATTGAAGCGAAGATGGAAGGATACGAAGATTATTTTAAGCGGTTCACGCTTGAGAACAAGACCAACAACCTTGATGAGGATCTGAAAAACACCGTTTCGGCAATCAACCGTATCGATTCGCAACGCTATGAATTTACCCGCCGGATCAATGCCCTGAACCCGCTGATCGACGGACTTCGCGCGCATGAGCTGCGTATTGCCCCTGCGTTGCGCCAGGAACTGCCCGAGTATGTTTTCCGGGACCTGGATCATTTGCAACAATTGCTGTTACAACTGGATAAGCTGAAGCTTTCCTACAATGAAATAACGTTCGCCTACCGCGAGCTCCAGCGCGAGATCGATACCCACACAGCCCGGTCCCTCGAGCAACTGATGGCATTGAAAGCAGACTGGATAAAAAAACTGCAGGAAATCTCGCAGCAGAAAAGCCAGCTGGAGACACAGTTTGTCAACATGCCAGACAAGAGTACGCAGTTTTCCAAAAACGAGCGCTACTATAAACTGTACGAAGAATTCTACCTCAGCCTGATGCAGTCAAAATCGGGGTTCGAGATCGCCAAGGCGGGCACCACCACCGACTTCAAAATATTATCGCCGGCAACGCTGCCGGACAGCCCGATTTCGCCTAACCGGCTGATGA
>DASPJC010000095.1:0-3208 GCA_035628815.1 Ohtaekwangia sp.
TGGCGGCACCTACTTTTTTGGAGACGATCTTGCCGGCCGGACTGATTACAAAGGTCGTCGGGATCGTTGGAACCCGCAGGGACTTCGGCAGATAGCCGTCGGGTGTGAACACCGGGAAGGTATATCCTTTCTCGGTGACAAATTTGCTGATCTTCTCCTCGTGACCCGGGGCGTCGACGGATAGCATGACGAACACGATCTTGCCGTGATCGACGCTGTTGTAAAGGTTTTGAATTGACGGCATCTCGACACGGCACGGTCCGCACCAGGTTGCCCAGATATTCAGAAACACGGTCTTGTTCTTGAATTCGGTGAACGCAACCGATTGGCCATCCGCATTTTTAAGCGAAAAATCGTATTCAAAATCTTTGTCGGTTACAAGTTCTTCGGGATCTGCATCCATGACACCCGTTGTCATCAATGCCCGGTTTGCAAGAAACGAAAGGCCGGCAATGGCACCAGTATAACGCAACACCAGCAACAACAGGATCATAATCAGCCACGGCCTGACCGCGGCGAATGCCTTTCTGAAATTTATGTTTTGAAACAGTTTGCTCATTTCTGACGGTAAATCGATTACCGATACCCAAATGTCATGAATTTATTTAATTTCGAAAGATTATATACCCCGAGAACACAATGAAAGTTGCTTTAATCAAGGTCACGGTCCTTTTTTTCTTTGTTTCCTCCGCGTACGGGCAGAAGATCAAGTATAAAGACATTTTCGGCCTTTTAAGCACAAAACAATATGAGGCCGCCGAACCGTTCCTGAAAAAATATCTTCAGGAAAATACGGATAACCCCAATGCCTTTCTCTACATGGGGATTATTTACCAGGATAAATCGTCCAGACAGGATATCCTGAAAAATACCGGCCTGGCCACCGCGCTGATGGATTCCGCTGTCTTCTTTTATCAGAAGGCATATTCTTCGCTTACTGAAAAGGAAGTCAAACGCAACGATGAATACTACCAGGTGTACAACCGGCGTGATCTGCGAACGGGGGAATTTGGTGTGAAGCTATCAGACATTCAATTTGATCTCGAAAAGAAGATGGAAGGACTAAGGGAGCGCATCGACCGGGTCAAAATGGTGAAGCACTATTTCGCCCTTGCCGACAGTCTCTACACCCGCAGCAGGCGATCATACACCGCACTCCGGCAGGCGTATCCCAGTGAAAAACAATTGTACCTGCGTGCTGATGAAACCACGCTGCAGGCACTGACCGCGCTGGCACTCCGGTATGATTCCAGCATGAAGGCATTTGAAACGTACAAGGCAAGTTCCTCGAACCTGGGGAAAACCGGTTATAACCAGGTGATGACAAAAAACGACATCGTGAAGTATGAAACAGACGGTGCCACCCCCGCGAACTTTTACCAGGACGATCTGCAGGTATGGGACTATCGGAAGTTTGCCGACCAGGCAAGGCTGGTCATTGAGAAGGAGATCATGCCGATGCGCGAACACCTGGTCACCTACGACGTTGAGATCAACAAACTCCGCGAGAAGCTGAACCAGGATTCCGTGTCGGTAAAAAATGACCTGACCAGTCTCATTGAAAAAATCCTGGCGGAACAGCTGAAAAAGTATGATTCCGATCCGCTGCCCATTGAAGTCTTCAGCCTGAAAATTGCTGACCTGGAATACCGTTCGGCGCTGCTGGAAGATAAAAAGCAAAGCGATTCGAGCAACGTCCGCACGGCGTTGCAACGCGTGAATGAGCAATCAAGGTATCTGAAGAAACTGGACAGCATCGCTTCCAAGATGATGGCGGAGGATATCGACAAAAAGGCAGAAGACTACAAGAGCTTTATTGCCAATACATACAGCAACACCGTTGTGCTGAAGAGTTATGTCAAGGCGTTGAAGGAATTTGCGGAGCGTGAGAAAAGGACCGTGGATGAAAAGCTGAAAGCATGTTCGGAATCACTGCGGTGGCTGGTTAGCGCACCGGATTCGGTTCCGCTGTTTTACGATGCCGCGCGTTCAAAATTCAAGCCCCTGCTGATCGTGGATGAGCAATATACGACAGGTCTCTTGTTCAATGACACGACGAATGCGCAAGGCTATTTTTACTCGATAACGCCGTCCCGCGTTCCGGATATCCGCGCTACGTTTCCATTGGAGAAAGGAAGCTTCAGATATTCACGGGCTCCTGTTACCAGGTCGCTATTGTACGCCGACCCTGCCGGCCAGATCTTTTTTGTGCTGATCTATGGCGAAAAGGCCGGTAAAGAGAACAAGTACCCGGCCACGCTGGCAAAAATTTACCGGTCCGATGGATTGGCCTGGAGCAATAACTACGCTGTGAGCTTTTTGCCGCGCGAGATATCGTTTAAGCCGGAGACCGGGGAATTAACGATCAAGGCGGATGCACACCAGGCCGTCATTGATAAAAATGGAAAAATGAAATAGGATCAGTTACCGATGAGTTTCTTCCAGTCCTGGCACCGCATATCAATGCGGACTTTCATCTTCTCGTAATTTTCCCAGCTGTCGGTAACGTGGTAAATGGAAGGCAGGCTTTTCACAAGGATTTCGTCGTAATCATTCCGGTACAAACCGCCGCCATAATAATAGTAGGTGAACATATTTCCCTGGCGATTGAACAATTCGTATCCAAGATACCCATCCCATATCTCACTGAGAATTGTGCAGGATATTTCTCTTCGTCTGAAACGGAAGATCTGGTTGGATGCCTCGTCTTCAAAGTACTCGGAATAAAGACCGGTATCGATGATCCATCCGAGGTACATTCCTATATGGACATAAGCTTGTTCGATCGGGAGGGAGTCTGGAAAATTTCCGAGGAAGTGACTCTTGGCGTTATCGTAAATAGTCTTCTGGATATCCGCTTTTCGTTCCATATAACAATGATAGGTTTGATTGTGCATTTAAACAAACAAAAAACATACTTTAAATGGCATCGCGTGATAGTGGTCGTGAGGCGTTGTTACATGTTCAATGCGATGTCAATCATCCCAGTAAGGGAATTTTTTTTCCAGAATTGACACACAGCAAAGCTCAATGAAAAAATAAATATCCGACGAAGATCGCGGCAATGACGCCGGCCAGATCTGCAATGAGACCGCCCTGGATCGCATACCTTGTCTTCTTTATATTGACGGAACCGAAGTACACGGCGACGATGTAAAAAGTTGTTTCGGCGCAACCCCTGAAGATCGATGCTAAATTAGCGACGAAC
>DASPJC010000096.1:0-7796 GCA_035628815.1 Ohtaekwangia sp.
ATGTCACAAAATCTTCTGGCCGCTGCAATGGAAGTGACATTGCTGACGATTTCGCCGGACGCTACGCGAAGACCAACCACTGCAGATGGATTTGAATTTAAATATATTATCAGCGGACGCTGCGATTACCACATCAATGAAGAGGTGATTCCGCTTGAGGAAGGCGATGCCCTCTACTTTGATGCATCGGCGCCGCATATACCGGTGAACAAAACCGATAAGAACGTCGTGATGCTGGCCATGTACTTTATTGTAACAAAGGTCTAGACGAAATACTGATTTGCTCAATAACATCTTCTGCCAGGCCGAAGCTCAGGGTCATGCCCGCACCGCCGAGGCCATTCACAAGCGTAACACCTTTTTCCGGCTGTATTACCAAACATGTCCTGCCAGCGTTGCTGGGATAGACGCCATTCCACCGTTCGATAATCTTCAGGTTCCTAAAATTTGTAAACGTTTTCAGATAGCTAAGAATTGTTTCATAAATGGATTCGCGGTCGAACGGTTCGACAGTATTACCGTACTCGTGCGAATCGCCAATAATCAATTCACCATTTTGATTTTGCGCCACCAAAACGTGTACCCCGTTTTCCTGGTAAGCAGGCGCTATGTCATTAAATCGCCGGTCGAGCTTCGGCAAAGAAGGACATTTAGCAAATGCCGCATAGTGTCTTAAGGTTAAGCCAGCGCATAGCGATGGCCCGATATTGACACCTACCGACGGAACGGCCTTCAGCATTTGCAGTTTGCACTTTGTCATTTTCTGTTGCTCGTATTGCGCGGGATACAGCGTTTCAAAATCTGCACCACTGCATACAATGACCTGGTTCGCTTTCCAAACTTCGCGGGAAGTTTTAATCAACGGAATCGATATTTCTGTAACGACATTCCCAAATCGCAGGATCAGCCCGTACTTTTCCTGCAACCATACCGGTATTCTTTTTATCGCATCTCTTGAATATACGGTGCTTTCTGTTCTGCTATACAAACCGCCCTTAAGACCCACTGTCCGGACAACCGGGGAAAGACGCTGCACCTCCGACGGTGACAGGAGCGTGCAGTCGTATGGGGCGTTCCTGTATATTGATACAAATTCGGACACAACATCCATTTCATCGTCGTGATAAGCGAGGTGCAGCGAGCCGTTGTTTACATTCCAGATCCCAGCCTGCCGCGAAATCTCATCCCAATGTTGCCTGCCTCGTAACGCTCGGTCGAGTCCGGTGCCGGGTTCCTGTCCCACAGGCCACAACAATCCAAAATTTCGAATCGAAGCCCCCACAGCGTATTGATCACGTTCAAAGAGAACGACGCGCAGTCCCTTCTTCAACGCCATATAGGCGTGCGCTAATCCAACAATGCCTGCGCCAACAATGGCAATGTCTGCCGTCCTGTCCATATTATCCGGATTTTAAGAAGGTGTGAGTTTCGGAATTTAAAAATGCTTCAACCGCATTGTACCCGTTATCATTTTGTTAACGTTAGCCGGATACCTTTATCCTTAAAAATTATTGCATCAATCTTGGTCAAGCTAACCACTTGTCATGCTGAAGAGTATTTCCGCCCACGCGATCCGGACGAAACAACAACCTACGGACCATTATCTCACACGATATTTAGACAGGGCCGGAACCGTGGTGTTTACGGTGTATGTATCCATTTCGGCATTCGGCCTCTACACCTGCGTGTACGCCCTCAGAAAAACATTTGCCGCCGCCACGTTCAGCGATTTGCATTTTGCAGGGATTGACTATAAGATCTGGCTCGTCACCTTCCAGGTATGCGGTTATGCACTTTCAAAATTCGCCGGCATCAAACTCATCGCCGAGATGGCCGCTAAAACAAGAAGTAAAAGCATTTTCGCGGCTGTGACAATAGCCTGGTTATCGTGGTTGCTGTTCGGATTTGTTGATGCACCTTACAACCTGATATTTCTTTTCATCAACGGCTTGGTATTGGGCCTGGTGTGGGGAATGGTATTCGGATTCCTTGAAGGAAGGAAAGTAACGGAGATACTGGGTGCCGCGCTTTCGATCAGCTTCATCTTCTCATCGGGATTGTGCCGCACCGTTGGTGGATATATGCTGCGGTACTTCCCGGAGAAATGGATGCCTTTCGCATCTGCATGCTTGTTCTTTGTTCCCCTTTTGCTTTTTCTTTTCATGCTCGACAAAGCCCCACGGCCCACAAAAAGCGACGAACTGGAACGGACCCGCCGACGCCCGATGAACAAGATCGAACGAAGAAAATTCATACTCTATTTTCTACCAGGAATAATACTTTTCGTGGTTGCCTATACGATGCTGACAGCATTCCGCGACTTTCGCGACAATTTCTCGGCCGAGGTCTGGATGTCGCTCGGTTATGGAAATTCACCCGCCATCTATACAAAAACCGAAGTCCCTGTAACGCTGGGCGTACTGGTGATGATGGGCGCAATGATGTTCGTTAAAAACAATAAACTCGCGTTTATGGCGAACCACGTCATGATCATGACCGGAATGATGTTGATCGGCATCAGTACATTTCTCTTTGAATCGGACCTGCTCACGCCAACGCTCTGGATGACGCTTACCGGTTTGGGGTTATACCTCGGGTATGTGCCCTTTAACAGTGTTTTCTTCGACAGGTTGCTGGCCACATTCCAATACGCCGGCACCGTAGGATTTATCATGTATGTCGCTGACGCGTTTGGATACCTCGGAAGTGTCGCCGTCCTGTTCGTAAAGGAATTTGGAAATGTTCAATTAAGCTGGCTTGAATTCCTGATTGCAGTTGGCTACTTCATTTCCATAGCAGGAACAGTGCTCATCTCCGGATCCCTGCTATACTTTCATAAAAAGCACAACGCCCTTGTGAACTGAGGAAATATCCGGATGATGCACTGATTTATTGTGGTGCAACACGATCCGGATAGCATCGGCAGGCCTGGTAGTATCGAGCTTGTGTTCCCTTACATACGCAGAGAGGTCCGGCGAAGCGCGAACCAGCTGAGGGAAAAGTTCAGTCGAAAACCTTTGCAAGCCGATCAACGATTCATCGTGGAAGAGGAAGTACGTATATGCCCCATCATCGGCAGGGTCCGAAAATATCCCAGACGGCCTCCGGAGAACCGTTACGTCACCATATGCCACAACCTCGTAAATATTGTGACGACGCCGATCGTTCTTACCGCTGATGGTGATAAATTTCCGATTGATATTGGCATCGGCGTCATAGCAGTATACCGACCTCACCCGGTGCGCAGGATAAACATCTACACGTGTACCGTGCTGGACGAATACCACATTATGCGATTGCTCTACTTGTATATTTCCGCTCACTACCTCGTCGGAATGCAAAACAATTACGCCATGACTCCACCGCCCGGGTTCAGCATTCACAAAGTTTACAATAAGTAAACAAAACATAATCGCGCATTTCTTCATCACTGTCTCATGTTAACACTTAACATGAAGATAATGATAAATTAACGCGCTTCTATAATATTATAATACCAGCGGCAGCAGATCCGGTATTGCGTCGATAAGGGCCGTAGGATTCTCGCGCTTTAACGCTTCCGATGAAAATGCACCGGAAGTGATAGCGATGGTCATTCCACAATCGGCAGCTTTTCCCTCCTGTATGTCGGAGGCTGTGTCGCCAACCTTGGTCACATTCTCAGATGCCATGACACGCGTTTCCTTCATAGCCTGAAATATAAGATCCGGGAACGGCCTTCCTCTTAAAACCTCGTCCGAAGCAACACTGCAATCGATCAGGCCGTTTTCCGCCCATCGCATGCGACGAAGGATCTCGTTCGTGATACGCCGGTCAAATCCTGTCTCCACCGCGATCTTAATTCCATTTTCCTTCAACTTCAAAAATGTGTCGGATACGCCGCGTTTTTCACGGACTGACGGGCTGGTTTTATAAAACCATACCATCTCGTCCACAAATTGCTGATGTATCTCCTTTATCCACGACGTTGTGATAGGTTCCGTGCCATCATACCGCTTTTCCAACAAGGTACGAATGGCTACGGGCTTGGGTATCCCCATAACGTCGTTCGCATCCTCTAAAGAAACGATGACGTCATGTTTCGACAATGTGTGCTGCAACACCCGGTGTACATCACGGTTGTCCTCAACCGTTGTGCCGGCGAGATCAAAAACAATCAACTCAATATGCATGATACTTTTTGTCAGCAAGGTAGATTTTCGTCTGTTCCCCGGTATGACGTAAAGTATAAGTTTCAAGCAGACAACTTCACATTCATTTAAACTGCAATTCGTCCTTACCTGAATATTGTCCACTACTTTTGAACAGTTTGAAATCTCATGAGCGCTATACACGAAAAAATCATTACAGAAATATTTGGATTATACATGATGTATGGGCATGCGGACTATATCGGGGAACCGTTATCCCAGATCGAACACATGTCGCAGGCTGCAACGCTCGCTATCCGGGAAGGCCATAGCGACGAAGTAGTACTTGCTGCGTTCTTTCATGACATCGGTCACATCTGTGAAATGAGCGCCGACGCCAGGTCGATGGGCGGTTACGGCGTAAAACGTCATGAACAAATCGGCGCCGATTTTCTCCGCTCCAGAGGGTTCCCCGAGATCATACCCCAGCTGGTGGAAAATCATGTTCAGGCAAAGCGGTATCTGACGTTCACGTATCCGGCATACTATAACGAACTGAGTGAAGCAAGTCGCAAGACGCTTGACTTCCAGGGCGGCATCATGAATGAACGTGAGGCCATCGGATTCGAGAACCATCCTTTTTTCGAGCTGAGTATAAAAATGCGGCGGTGGGATGATCTCGCCAAGGAAACCAACATACCGCTTATCAATACTGAAATACTCAAAGAAAAAGCCCGGAAAGTACTGCGCCCGTCACGCCGCTAGAAGAGTTTACAAACAGTAAACCAGATTGAAGCCAGCGTGAAAACTTAACATTAAGTTCATTTTCAATCCATACAACATGGCCGCAACGTCGTTAGATTTGGTACGATCAAAATGAACGGCATGAAAACAAAACTTTCAAAAAAAGAAATTCAACAAACTATTGAAGGGGCCATGACTGGCGTATTGGATAAACTTGAAATTCAAGACCCCTCCAAAAAAACAAAGAAGGCCATCAAGCGAACCTCCAAAAAACTGGCGCTGAAAGTCAAATCAGACCTGAAGCACAGGACAAAGAAAACAGTCAAAGGCAAGAAAGCACCCAAGACGAAAAAGCACAGCAAAAAACCGGGGTCGAAAGTGGAGGTTGTTGAAATCAATTGAGGTAGTGAATCGTTGTCCCGGAAAAAGGAAGCCCCGAAAAAATGCGACCATCAAAGCAAAGTCCTTCAAGCGAAGATTCGACTCCCTGCTGCGTCATATTAAATTGATCCTTATGCAATACCGGGAAGTACTTTCCCACGACGAATGGCATGTTCTTGTCGATCAGACGAGAACGGCGATAACGCAGTATCCCGATCAGTTTCTAGGCAGTAATCTTCCCTCAAAAGATATCACCCGGGCCGCAATCGACCTGGTATTCGAAGGCTTCCTCCGCGACATGCACATTCGAAAAGTACAATCATTCCGGGGCCGCAATACGTTTGGATTAGCCCACAGAACGTTGTAAATAACACCGGCCAGATCCCAAAGCCATTCCATGACGATCTCCTTTCCTGCCGACTTCATGTTCGGCACCAGTACAGCGGCTTATCAGATCGAAACAGCGGTAGACCATGACTGGCAAGGCATTCGTGCGCTGGATGGAAGTGTATTTGACACGACGACCGATCACGAAAAGCGCCACGCGGAAGATATTGAAATCATTCAATCACTTGCACCGCACTACCGGATGAGTCTGATGTGGAGCAAACTGCAGTCCGCGCCATTCGCGCCACTAAATAAACGGGGGCTTGACGAATACCATGCGCTGCTCCACGGACTTCGGCAGCGAAACGTCAGGATTATGATGGTCCTCCACCATTTTGCCAATCCCCTATGGTTCGCAAAGCTTGGCGGATGGGAAAAAGCGAGCAACATTCCGCTGTGGACCGCGTATGCCAAAGCCGTTGTAAATGAATTTGGTACTTATGTCGACAGCTGGAATACATTCAATGAGCCCAACCTGTATACCTCCCTCGGATGGGTTGCTGCCGAATTTCCCCCCTACAGGAGAAATTTGCTGGCAGCACACCGCGTTATCAATAACATCGCCAGAGCGCATGAAGAGCTTTATCGATACATCAGGACCAAATATCCCGGTGCACCGGTAGGTATTTCCCACAACAGTGCCGTATTTAAACCACGGAATTTAGCAGGTCAGATTCCAGCAGCCATTTTTGACTGGTGTTTTATGTCATACCCGGTTTCACTGTTCAGGAGCCTGGATTTTTTCGGCCTCAGCTATTATGCCAGGATTGACTTTGATCCCCGTCCGGTGACACAACTTCGCTCACCCGGAAAAATAAGAGCACTGCAAAAGCCACACGACGATTTATGGGAATACTACCCGGAAGGACTGGGCGAATGCATCAGGCGTTTCTGGGATCAGTTCCATCTCCCTGTTATCATAACCGAAAATGGCATTTGCACCCCCGACGATCAAAAAAGGGTAAAGGCAATCAGGGATTACATGCGCGTCATCAGGACCTGCATGGATGAGGGCATCGATATCCGCGGTTACTATCACTGGACGGCGTGGGACAATTTTGAATGGAGTCTGGGCCCGTCGTTCAAGTTCGGCTTGTATGCCTGCGACCGGGAACATAGAACCAGGACCGCAAAGCCCAGCGCGAAACTTTTCTCCAGCCTGGCATACAACAGGGAGATAACGCTCTAAGATCAGCGACCAAACCTGAATTTTCTTTTATCAAGGCGCCTGATCATATCCGGCGATAACTTTCTGGTGAGACCGGCAATGTAGACCTCGACCGAATTCTCTTGGAGCTCGATTTCAGTTCCTGAGATACTGTGCACCAGCATATCCGTTGTAATAATCCTCCCCGAATTCTGCGCAAAGAAAAACAGCATCTCAAATTCGACGGCGTCTACAGCCACCTTTGTATTCCTGAAAATTACTTCCTGCGTACTCCGCAACAGGTGCAATTGCCCGGTGTGTATTTCCGCCACCCGTTTTTGGATCACGATATTTTGCTTGAGCACTGATTTCACCTTATACAGCAGGGATCGCAGGCCCATGAGCTTTTCGATGTAATCATCGCCACCACTCCTGAGCGCTGTCGACTGAAAGACATTACCCGGTCTGGCAGTCAGAAAAAAAATGTAGGTGTCGCTGAACGAGGGGATACTGCGCAGTTGTTCGCAAATTTCGAGCCCGTCCGGTTTGGGCATCATAACGTCCAGGATGATGAGATCGGGAGAAAACTTCATCGCCACCTTAACGGTACGGCTACTATCGTCAATAGTCTTCACACGGAACCCTTCTTTTTGAAAATTGTATTTCAAAAGATCGAGTATGTCGCCATCATCATCCACCACCAGTATCCGAGCCTTGCTTTCCCCCATGGTATGCAAAATACGGTGGGCACGTTACCCGTGAATGAGCTAATAATTATCTGGCCGTTAAATCGAATGAACGCGCGCCAATGCCCGTTCGACGGCCTGCGCGGTGGTATCCTGGTATGCAATGGTAACTTTTGCAGGCGTTTCAATCCATGCTTCAACGTGCTTCACATGCTTTCGCTTCATTTTCTTCAACACCGGAACGCCCAGGGTTTTCAACGCCGCCGCATTGTAATGCTGCTCGTACTGCTTCTTCATGGGAACAACCATCAGTTTTTTGCC